>NZ_JBFRNU010000033.1:0-140516 GCF_041471145.1 Vibrio sp. 10N.261.54.A5
ACATTTCAGGACGGGACATCGGTCAAAAAAAAGCCCAAACCTTCCTGTTTGGGCTTAGGGGAAAGGGCTCCGAAGAGCCTACGCTAATCGTTTTAATCTTTTGACTGTTAGATTGAAGTCTAGTTTAGATTCTCTAAAGTGCGATTTTTCTTTTTGGAAATAGTGACTTGAATTGATATTTATATAATTAGCTGTTGATTTACAAGCGCTCGCACACTGACTTATATGGCCGATAGAATAGAAAAAGCCCAAACAATTAACGTTGTTTGGGCTTTTTGTTTATTAAGGTGTATTCAGTGCGAACGCTTTTAGAAAAGGTTCTTATCGCGCACGAGTTCGCGTGGTAAACCGTTCTTCACTCGGTTGCCAACCCACTTACCAAGGCCGATGATTGCACCATTGTACTTCACTAGTACTTCACCTTTTCCTGACAAGTTTTCAGGGCGAACATCGCGGCCCATGAACCATTCACGAGCATCTTCAATACTAAGCTCTACAACATTAGCTTCATTACCTGTTGCGAGCGTTGTCGCTACTTGGTGCTGCCAGCGGTAACCTTTTTTATGGGTTTCAGCGATCTTGATTCCCATGCGAGAAAAACGGAACTCACCGATCATCGGCTCTAGCGCTTCTGGGAATAGCCAAACGTCTTTGTCGCGAATCCAAACCTGAGTATCGCTTGGCAATTCGATATCGAGAGTACTCATTAGTTGTTCAGCGACTTCTTGCTGAGTTTTCTTTGATGCTTTTTCAAATGGGAATTTACCCATACGTTTTTTAACTTCTGGTGGAGTAACAGACGCTAGTTTACGGATACGTGCAACAAAGAAACCTTCAGAGTCATAGACCTGTGGGAAGATGTGAAGAAAGCCTTCTTCTGTCGTGGTTGCTTTTGCGTTGTCGAACAGTGACTCAAGAGATTCAAACTCAACCGCATCACCAAAGGTTTCTTTTAGGTGATGACACACTTGTTGGTTCTCTTCGGTGCTAAGCGTACACGTTGAGTAAACCAAAACACCATTAGGTTTAAGAGCATGGAATGCACTTTCAATCAGATCTTTTTGCGTGTCGGCAATGTCGACCACAGATTGATACGTCCAGTTCTTCATCGCATCGGCGTCTTTACGAATGGTACCTTCGCCAGAGCAGGGGGCGTCTAGCAACACAGCATCAAACTGTTCTGGTAACCAACCACCGAAAACTCGACCGTCAAAGTTACTTAGAGCGGCATTACGAACACCACAACGTTCTATGTTAGCGTGAAGGACTTTCACACGGCTTGCTGCGTACTCATTGGCAACCAATACACCGCGATTATTCATTAGCGCAGCGATTTGCGTTGTTTTAGAGCCGGGTGCAGCCGCAGTGTCTAACACCGCTTGGTAATCAGCTTCACCTTGGAAAAGTGCCGAAGGTGGCATCATCGAGCTGGCTTCTTGGATGTAGAAAAGACCAGACATGTGTTCTGCCGTATTACCTAGTGGCGCTTCACTTTCATCAGCTGTAATCCAAAAGCCCGTTTCACACCAAGGTACAGGTTCCAGTTCCCAGCCTTTCTCTTTTGCTCGTACTAGGAAGTCTTCAACACTGATTTTCAATGTGTTGATTCGAATACTTTTACGAAGTGGTTTTTGGCATGACGCGACAAAAGAAGTCATATCTAGATGACTAGGCATGATTGCTTCGATGTGCGTTAGGAATTCTTCAGGAATATATACGTTAGCGTGCAAAAGAGTATCTCGATTTATTGCATTAATGCGGGGAGTTTAAAGCAAAATGAGGCCGTCCTAAACCATATTTGCAGCAAACAACAAAAATGCAGCCTAATGGCTGCATTTTGATGAAGAATTAATCTTCTTGAAACGTCAGGGGATTCTCTCTATGGGCGAGGAATCGCGGTTCTCCATGATTTCCACTCTTCTTCGGCTTGAGGATAGAGATAGAAAGACTGATCTTCGCTTGCCACCGGTTGAAGTTCATTCGTCGGCGGCGTTGAGAATGTAATCCCACCTCTTAACAAGCTGTCTACCGTTCCGGCTTTGATGTTGGCGCCAGACAGACCGATAGAAACATCGACACCCGACACGTTCCAGAACACAGTATTTGCACGGATTAGATACGCGTAGTCTGGTTCTATTTGAATCGTAGAGATGATGCGGTCAGCAAACTCGCCTAACTGAACATCAATAACACTGCCGATTTCTAGCTCACGGAATAGGATAGGCGTGCCTTCAGATACCGAGCCTCGCGTTTCGCTTTGTAGCTGGAATATCTTGCCTTCAGGCTGCACAGGTCCTTTGCTAAGCTCAAATTTCGTGTTTCTTTCACCTTTGCCCGGGTCTACGTTGATGTGTTTAGAGAGCAGCGCAGAGACGTTTTTGATGCCATTAAGGCCAATCTCAGGTTCTGCCAACCAGAAGTGACTGTTCGTTACGGCAATCTTGTCGACGTACTCAGGTAAAATACGCGCAGTAATTTCAATGCCGCCCTTGTTGAAGTTCGGAATCACCAAAGTAACCTCACCAACAGTGACACCTTGATATTTGATCGCCATGCCCTTGCTGACTTCTTGATCGCCAGAAGAGGTGATAGTAATCGCGCGGCCAAATTTTCGAGCGGATTTCGAATCTTTATAAAGCTTCCACACATCGCCGAGTTTGTTGTCGATTCCTGGCAGAGAGTCAAAAGCAATACCGCCTTGGATAAGGGTTTTAACTGGTGCCGCTTTAATGCTGATACCCGATAGCGACGCATCAACCTCAACGCCTGAACGGTTCCAGAAAACAGTGTGCTTGTTGAGTAAGTGCGTGTAACGATTTTCGATTGTGACTTTGATTCTTACGCCACCGTCTGCAAGCTGAAAATCAGAAATATTACCCACTTGTAGGTTGCGGTAGAGGAGTGGGCTGCCTTTAGAAATTGAAGGTAACTCACTGGCAAACAAAGAAAGTGTCTTTGAACCAGACTGATTAAACTTAGCAATTTCTGCTAACGACTTACTTTGGAAAAGTTGGTAGTCCGTTCGAGCTTCAGATTTACCTTCACTCACAAAGCTAATCGAGCCGGTAAGAAGCTGTTTTGCTGGTGGGACCGTAACACTCAAGCCTGATTCGGTTAGCTCTGCAGTCGCACTACCTGTCACAAAGAAACGGTTGTGGCTTTTGATAAGGTGCGCGTACTCATTATCGATAAGTGCATCCATGAAAACTTCGTGTTTATCAGAGCCCGTACCAACACCATCAACTAATCCCACATGGATGATAGAGCCAACGGCAATGCCTTTGTAGAGAAGTTGTGTACCGACATCTAACCCGAACGAATTGTTCGACGTTAAGCGAATCGCAACGGATTTCTCTTGTTCCTGACTGAATTCATTTTTGCGGATTGCAGTAAATCGACGCGCCTTTTCACCTTCACCCGGTACCAAGGTTAAAAAGTTACCTGTCACTAAATTGGCAATGTTTTTCATGCCAGTAAGCGACAGTTCAGCCTCTTCTAGAACGAATTTACTGCCGCTGTTTAAAAAGTCACTGAATGCCGGTTGGATAGCGGCAGATGCAACGACGTTTTCACGCCCTTCACTTAGCGATAAATCAGTGATTTGACCGATTTCAATGCCGCGATACATGATCGGAGCACCTGTTGCACTGATTTTATTATCATCGGGAACGGCAATCTTGATAGAGATACCTCGACCCGCTGTTTTCAGATCTGGGTAGAGTTTGAACTTAGTATTCATCTCAACCGGTTGGCCTTCTCCTGGAGAGTCGACCGCAATTGAACCGCCAAGCAATGCACTTAGGCTCTCTAAGCGAACATCAACACCAGAAAAGCCAATACTGGCACCTAAGCCACTGACATTCCAAAAACGGCTTTGGTCGGTAATGATATGGCTGTATTCATCTTTAATCGACGCTTGAATCGTAACGGATTTCGCGTTGTCGTTTAACTGGTAGTTGTAAACCTCACCAATTGGGATTTTACGGTAAACGATTTGAGAGCCAACAGACACGCCGCCCAGATCTTTGGTCGTCAGTGAAATGTTCAAACCTTCAGAAGCCAGTAAGTCAGAAGGGGAGGATTCTAACGCTTGGAAAACGGTTTCTGGGTCTTGTTTGGTTTCGCTCGGGTGGATAGCAATATAGTTACCTGAAACAAGTGCGTCTAATCCTGAGATACCCGACAAACTTGCTGTCGGTTTTACAAGCCAGAAACGAGTGCCTTTTGAGAGTAGCTTCTTCGCTTCAGGGTAGATGTCAGCATCGACATAGATGCTCGATAGATCTTTGGATAAGGTGATGTCGCGCACCATACCCACCTCTAAGCCTTGGTAACGAATCGTTGTTCGACCTGCGACTAAACCTGCGGCATCTGAAAAGTATATCTGAACACGTTGGCCTGCATCGTGGATCGATTTCATGACCAACCAACCGGCTAATGCGACGGTTAATATCGGCAGAATCCACAAAGGTGAGATGCCTTTGTTTTTCCTTACTTCTGGTGAATATGACGTTTGTGATTGGTTATCGTTGTTCATTCACTGACTCATCTTTAGAGGTGTAGTTATCCCAAATTAGCCTAGGATCTAAGCTTTCCGCTGCTAGCATCGTGAGAACAACCACGACGCCAAAAGCGACTGCACCATAACCTGGTGTAAAGTTTAAAATTTGTCCGCGGTCGACCAAGGTCATCATGATCGAAATAACGAATAGATCCATAACCGACCATTTTCCCACCCATTTCACGATGAAATAGATGGTCATACGTTGTCTGTGGTAAATCGTACGCTTCATCTTGATACAGATTAAGATGTACGCGAGGCCCAGTATTTTCGCGACGGGAACGACGATACTGGCAATGAAAATGATCGCTGCAATGCCATACATATCGCTATTTATTAGCGACGCGACACCGGAAATTATTGTGTCTTCTAGCCTTTGTCCGTTGGTGATAAGGATAGAAATCGGAATGACGTTGGCTGGCACAATAGCCACTGATGCGGCAAACAACAGTGCCCATGTCTTCTGTATAGAGTAGGGCTTGCGGTGGTATAAGTCATGGTGACAACGCACGCAAGTATGCCCATCCGGTTGAGATAGGTGGCAGTTGTGACAGTGTACGTTCTTACTTTCAGTAAATGAGTAGTCAGATTCTTTTGTCCAAGCTTCCCAGTAGCGACGCACGCTGATGCGGCTTACCAACAATACACTGAAAAGCTGCAGAAGAATGAGGCCAACCAATCCAGGGCCGACAAAAATATCTGAGTAATCTTGCAGTTTGAAACATGAGACCGCCAAACTTACCAGAAACACATCCAACATCATCCAATGTTTGAGAGTCTGAATAATGGCTAATGCATAACGAAAGGGTGTAAAGATCTTAAGACGCAGTGATGCATGAGTGATGAGTACCGAGGTGCACACGAGCAACGGAGCGATCGAACTGCAGAACAGGATCAGCAAACCAAGTAGAGGAAAGCCTTCGCCCATTAAGGTAAAAACACCCGATGGTAACGTCGCGGGTATCATGACGCCAATCAGGCGAATACTGATGAATTCAAAAAAGTGCGATGGGATAAACAGCAATAAGCAGGTAATTGCGATTGCTAGGTTTCCAGAGAGGCTAGGGGTACCGCCTCTATAAAGCTGAGTTCCGCATCTTGGGCAGTAAGCTGATTTCCCTAAAGGGATGTCCATTTTATCTACGGGAAGTTCGCAGCCCTGGCAAAGACGCACTGAGCTGCTGTCGCATTGGTGTTTTGTTGATAAAGGGTTGGTTACGGATGGGGAGGTCACGCGACCTCCCAAGTTGAAACGTAAGTTAGGTTAGCAACCCGACTTAAAGACTCAGAGCCACAAACATCAGGCGTGCGATTGCACACTGCCGTAGAGTGTTTGATAGAGTCCTTGTTGTTCAACCAATTCACCATGTGTTCCCGTCTGTGTGACTTGTCCATCTTCTAAAACATAGATTAGATCGGCTTGTTTCACCGCTGATAATCGATGAGCCACTATCAAAGTTGTGCGATCTTTCAAAAACTCGCTCAACGCTTTATGCAGTGCTGACTCTGTTGCTGTATCGAGTGCAGATGTCGCTTCATCAAGAATAACAAACTTAGGATTGCTCAGCACCATACGAGCTATTGCTAAGCGTTGTCGTTGACCACCAGACAGTCGAACGCCATTCCTACCAATTTGTGTATCTAAGCCATTGCTCAGTTGCTTGATGACATCTTGCATTTGAGCGACTTCAAGCGCACGCCACAACGACATTTCGTCGTATTCAGCACCAAGGGTCAGATTATGCCTTAATGTATCGTTAAAGAGTATAGGTTGTTGTAAAACAACGGCAATTTGATTGCGTATTACATCAAAGCTGATGTCATCGGTTGTTTCACCGTTATAGCGAATGCAACCTGAGTCTGCTTGGTAAACCCCAATCAGCAACTGGATTAACGTAGATTTACCCCCTCCACTCGCACCGACCAAAGCGACTTTTTTACCTGCAGGGATGTGCAGCGATAGCCTATTTAAAACAGTGTTTTCTAATGTGTAAGAGAATGTAACGTCTTCGATGTCAACTGTCACTTCTTGATCTTCAGTAAATGGGTTCACTTTACTGATAGGGCGCTTCTCTTCTTCTAACTGAAGAAGATCGTTGATGCGTTGTAGTGCCGCTTTCGCGCTATACCAAGAGAATTGAATCCCTAGTAGCTCTTGGACCGGGCCTAACATGAACCACAAGTAGCCAAATACCGCGAAAATCTGACCAATGGTTAAGTCACTGAATAACACCATTAGCATAGCGACGGCACGGAAAAGCTCGAAACCTAGTAAGAACAGCAGAAACGAAACACGGCCAGCAGCTTCAGATTGCCAAGCGTATTTGTCGGCATCGATTCTTACTTGGTTTGCTTGAACCTTAAGCTCATCGAGAAAGATACGCTCTTTATTCGCCGCGCGCAGTTGGTAAATGCCATCTAAGGTTTCCACCAAACGGTTTTGAAAGCGCTCAAAAGATTGGTTTTCGTATTTCTTAAGGTGTTTGACCCTGCTGCCTAGTTTACGGGAGAAATAAATCACAACAGGATTGACCAGTAAAATGAACAACCCTAAACGCCACTCTAGCCACAACAGCACGATCGCTGTACCGAACACGGTCAGGAAGCTGATGATAAATTTAGAAAGAGTCGAGCCAATGAACTTATCTATTGTCTCTATGTCTGTTATTAGGTGGGCGTTGATACCGCCGCTGCCTTTGGTTTCGTATTGTCTAATACTGATGCGACCAAGCTTATCTATCATCTTGCTGCGCATTTGATAGGTAATTGTTTTGGACACAAGCGTAAACTGACGCCCTTGCAGAATGTTCAACGCTTGGCTAACGGAGCGCATGATAATCACTAACAACAAAGTTAGTGCTATATAGCCAGTCGGTGTTTGTAATGAAGATGGAAGTAGGTGGTTCATCATCTCTAAGCCTGAAGCGGGCTTATCGAGTAATACTTCATCAACCATTAATGGCATGAGCAACGGGATAGGGACACTAATGAGAGTTGCAAATATGGCAATAATGTTAGCAAACAGTAATTTGGACTTGTGTTTTTTTACTTGAGTTATTAACCAAGAACGGCTAATAGTGTCTTCTGAATTGTTCATTGTAATGAGAATAAGTCCTATTTAGTTTGATGGCCGCATTCTACTGCGTTCTCTTGATAATGGAAGTCTCAATTTAATTGGAAGTTAATATGAAAATAGAACATTACCAACGCTTAACCAAACAAGCCGTTGCATTAATTGAATCAGAAACCGATCTAACTGCTAATCTTGCTAATATCAGTTCATTATTATTCATGGAATTGGATGACTTGAATTGGGCGGGTTTCTATTTAATGAAGCAGGATTTAGCTAAGGAAAAAGACGAACTTTTACTGGGCCCTTTCCAAGGTCAACCTGCTTGTGTGCGAATTCCGGTCGGGCGTGGTGTGTGTGGAACTGCGGTTGCGACGAATACAGTTCAGCGCATTCATGATGTTCATGAGTTCGAAGGTCACATCGCTTGTGACGCTGCAAGTAACTCAGAAATCGTTATTCCGTTCTCGATTGGCGGAAAAATCGCGGGCGTTCTTGATATTGATAGCCCAAATGTTGGTCGTTTTTCTCAAATTGACGAGGACGGATTGACATTTTTCATGGCAGAAGTGGAAAAGCTGCTTAATTCGCACGCGAACAAGGCATAAATTATTCTCTTACTGTGGTTTTTCCCAAGCATCTCTCTATAATACGTAAAAATATTTTCTTAATGCTCGCGGAAAACCGCAAAAACCAGGAACCCACATGGAAAACACTGAAAAGTTAAAAAACAGCAAAGAAGTTATCGCATATATTGCTGAATGTTTCCCTAAATGCTTTACTCTAGAAGGTGAAGCGAAGCCACTTAAAATTGGTATTTTTCAAGATCTTGCTGAACGTCTAAATGAAGACGAAAAAGTAAGTAAGACTCAGCTTCGTGCAGCGTTAAGACAGTACACATCATCATGGCGTTACCTGCACGGCGTAAAAGCTGGCGCAGAACGTGTTGACCTAGACGGCAACGCGTGTGGCACACTAGAAGAAGAGCACGTTGAACACGCTAAAGCTACACTTGCAGAAAGCAAAGCGAAAGTTCAGGCTCGTCGTAAAGAACAAGCACAAAAAGCTCGTGAAGAAGGCAAAGCGAAACCTAAGGCGAAGAAAGCTCAACAGCCTCGTCGTCAAGCGCCTAAAGCACCAAAAGTAGAAAAGCCTGTAGAAACACGCGCTTTGAACGCTGACGAATTCATCGCTGGCAAAGAAGTAAATGTGAACATGGGTAAAGGAAACATGGCTGCGACCATTGTTGAAATCAATAAGGAAGATGTGCGTGTTCAGTTAGCAAACGGCCTACAAATGGTTGTTAAAGCGGAGCACTTGCGCGCTTAAAGGAGATACTCCTACGCATGAAATGCCGTTCAAAATTGACACTGATTGCTGCTAGCTTTTGGCTAGCAGCTTCAGCTCAGGCTCTTGAAGCCAAATTAGATCAGGACGATTTACCTCTACTCGCTCCTGAGGTCCAACACGAAACTGCTAGTAAACGTGTTACTTCTCGATTTACTCGTTCTCACTATAAACACTTCAATCTCAACGATGATTTCTCTCAAGCTATCTTTAATCGTTACTTAGAGATGCTGGATTATAATCGTAATATCTTCACTCAAGCTGATATTGACTCTTTCGCTGCGTCATCTACACAAATTGATGATCAACTGAAAGCAGGCAATAACCAGATTGCATTCGATGTTTATAATTTGTCTATGCAGAAGCGTTTTGAACGTTTTCAATATGCATTGTCTTTGCTAGATACAGAGATTAAGTTTGATACCGATGAAAGTATTGAGCTCAATCGTAGTGAAGCGGAATGGCCAAAAGATATCGCTGAAGTGAATGAGCTTTGGAGAAAACGCGTTAAATATGATGCGTTGAATCTAAAACTTACTGGTAAAGAGTGGCCAGAGATTCAAGAAGTTTTGGAAAAGCGTTACAACAATGCGATGAAGCGTATTACGCAATCGCATAATGAAGATGCTTTCCAGATCTACATGAACGCATTTGCGCGTGAAGTTGATCCTCACACAAGTTACCTTTCTCCAAGAAATGCAGAACAATTCCAATCTGAGATGAACCTATCTCTAGAAGGTATTGGTGCTGTGCTTCAGATGACAGACGACTACACCGTTATTCGCTCTTTAGTTGCTGGTGGCCCTGCGTCAAACAGCAAACAATTGAGTGATGGAGACCGCATTGTTGGTGTTGGTCAAGATGGCGAAGAAATTGTTGATGTTATCGGGTGGCGTTTAGACGATGTAGTACAACTTATTAAAGGCCCTAAAGGGACCAAAGTTAAGCTACAGATCTTGCCAGATGGTAAAGATGCAAAAAGTCACGTTGTCACAATTGTTCGCGATAAGATTCGTTTAGAAGACCGCGCTGTTAAATCAGAAGTGATCGAGAAAGACGGCAAGAAAATTGGTGTATTAGAAGTACCAAGTTTCTACGTTGGCCTTTCTAAAGATACCGATAAACTGATCACCGAGCTTAAAGAGCAAGGTGTTGAAGGTATTATTGTTGACCTCCGAAACAACGGTGGTGGTGCACTGACTGAAGCAACTGAACTCTCTGGTTTGTTTATCAAAGAAGGACCTGTTGTTCAGGTTCGTGATAGCTACGGTCGTGTCAAAGTGAACAGCGATACTGATGGTCAAATCAGTTACCAAGGCCCGTTAACGGTATTGGTGAATCGCTACAGTGCTTCAGCGTCTGAAATCTTTGCAGCAGCGATGCAAGATTATGGCCGTGCAATCATCCTAGGTGAAAACTCTTTCGGTAAAGGTACGGTGCAACAGCATCGCTCTTTGAATCATATTTATGATTTGTTCGATAAAGAGTTAGGCTACGTTCAATACACAATCCAAAAATTCTACCGAATCAATGGTGGTAGTACGCAAAACAAGGGTGTAGTACCTGATATTGCTTACCCAACGCCAATTGATCCTGCAGATACTGGTGAAAGTGTTGAAGACAACGCTCTTCCTTGGGACAGCATCGACAAAGCGAAGTACTCAGTGTTACAGCGTAACGATGAGCAGATCGCAGCGTTGACGGCTAAACACGAAGCTCGTATCGCAACAGACATGGAATTTGGCTTTATCGCGCAAGATATTGAAAAATATAAGGCAGATAAAGACGACAATGACCTTTCTCTTAATGAAAAGGTTCGTCAACAAGAGAGTGATGATGCGGATGCGCTTCGTCTAGAGCGTATTAACCAACGTCAAAAAGCCGCTAAGTTAGAGGCATTTAAAACGTTGGATGATATTCCAAAAGACTACGAAGCCCCGGATGCTTATCTTGATGAATCAGTTGCTATCATGCTGGATATGATCAAGAAATAAACAAAATACCTGTTATAAGGTGATTGTTTAAAGACGTACTATTTGAAAAGCGAGCTTAGGCTCGCTTTTTTTGTGTCTATGATTTGACAGGAATATCTGATTGTAACCGTTTAGGTTGGCGCAAATAACACTCAATATTCAGGGTAATTTAGCTCTGTTTTGTGTTGAATAATGACACTTAAGTTACTTCGCACTTAAAATTTAGTGACTTAGATCATATTTTTTCGCTTTCTATTCATTACGTGCCTAAGCTTAAAGAAAACGAGGGGACGCTTATGAAATGGATTCTACTATTTTTATCTTGTTTAAGTTTTGTGGCTTTTGGGAGCGAGGTCGCTTCTAGCAGCCAACAATCAAAAAGTGATAGTAATCTATCTCATTTTGACCTTCCTCTGTTGCTTGGTGATTGGTATTTGATGAATCCAGATCCTGAGCAAGGTACTGAAAACTTTAGAGCAATCAAACTTACTCTCGATTCAAATTACTCATTCACTATCGATATCCAAAAGAAAGACTACAGTGTGGATCATTGGGAAGGTTTGTATAACGCCAATGAAGACACGATTATTTTGGGTTTGAATACTTCTGAGCCTCAGGTTTACGCGTACAGTAGTAATCATAATATGCTGAATCTTAACGGTGTTATGTTCACCAAAGCCTTGCCTAACGCCCTAGCTGGAATATGGTCAAGTGCCCAACTGTCTGGAAGCGATCTACGTGCGAGTAACATTCAAAAAATGGATTTAGTCCTTCAGCCGGACTTTATATTCATGTTCCGAGTATCAGATGAAGAAGGTGGTGAAGTCATTCGTCGCGGGGTGTATTACACAGAAGGCGATCAACTAGTGTTACTTTATGAGAACGGTGAACACGGCACTCGATATACACTGAACAGCGATGTGTTAACGCTGCAAGGTGAAGAGGGAGATATGTTTGCGGTACTCAATCGCATTCGATAATCGTGAGTTTTAGCAGTAACGGCGTACTCGTTGATAATATTGTGCACAGTTCATTTCTTAGGCGTTCCTGTCTGATTTGATTGATAAAATAGCAAAACATGGAGGCATTTTCTTACAATGCCTCCTTTTTTTAATATTCCCCTTGTTTTATTGGCGCTCAACCTTTAGATATATACAGTTAAAAAATAATTACGTATAACGATCAAAAGGAACCCGTCATGGCACATACACCTCAAGCCAAGTATCGTAAAGATTATCAATCACCATCTCACACGATTTCTGAAATCGATCTTACTTTCGATTTGTACGACTCAGCATCCATTGTTACGGCTGTTTCTAGTGTTAAGCAGGAGAAAGACAGCACGACATTAGTACTTGATGGTGAAGGCTTGAAGTTGGTTTCTGTTTTGGTTGAAGGCAACGAATGGACTCAGTACGAGCAGTCTGAAACTCAACTTACGCTGAATGACCTTCCAAAAGAATTTACTCTAACCATCGTTACCGAAGTTAACCCTGAAGGGAACAGTGCACTTGAAGGCTTGTACAAGTCGGGTGGCGCGTTCTGTACTCAATGTGAAGCTGAAGGTTTCCGCCGTATCACTTACTACATGGATCGCCCAGATGTGTTGGCGAAATTCACTACAACGGTAATTGCAGACAAAGCAGAGAACCCATTCTTATTAAGTAATGGTAACCGTGTAGATGAAGGTGAAGCTGAAAACGGTCGTCATTGGGTGAAGTGGCAAGACCCACATCCAAAACCAGCGTACTTGTTTGCTTTAGTAGCGGGTGACTTTGATGTACTTCGTGACGCATACACTACACAATCGGGTCGTAAAGTTGACCTAGAAATCTTTGTTGATAAAGGCAATCTAGACCGTGCGAGCCACGCGATGGTTTCTTTGATCAACTCAATGAAGTGGGACGAAGAACGTTTCAACTTAGAGTACGACTTAGACATCTACATGATCGTAGCCGTTGATTTCTTCAACATGGGTGCGATGGAAAACAAAGGCTTGAACGTATTCAATTCGAAGTTCGTTCTAGCAAACGACCAAACTGCAACGGATACAGATTACCTAGGTATTGAAGCAGTAATCGGCCATGAATATTTCCATAACTGGACCGGTAACCGAGTGACTTGTCGCGATTGGTTCCAGCTGAGCTTGAAAGAAGGCTTAACCGTATTCCGCGATCAAGAGTTCTCATCTGATCTTGGCTCTCGCGCAGTAAACCGAATCAACAATGTTCGTATTATTCGCGGGCCACAATTCGCTGAAGACGCAAGTCCGATGTCTCACCCAATTCGTCCAGAAAAAGTGATAGAAATGAATAACTTCTACACATTGACTGTGTACGAAAAGGGCAGTGAAGTGATCCGAATGATCCACACATTGTTGGGTGAAGACGGTTTCCAAAAAGGCATGACGCTTTACTTCGAACGTCACGATGGTACGGCTGCAACATGTGAAGACTTCGTCGCGGCAATGGAAGATGCGTCGGGCATCGACCTATCTCAGTTCCGTTTATGGTACAGCCAATCTGGTACGCCGACGCTGTCTGTTGAAAGTAAGTACGACGCAGAGAAGAAACAGTACACGTTAACAACTCGCCAAGTAACAGCGCCAACTCATGAGCAAACGGAAAAGCAGGCTCTGCATATTCCTCTTGATATCGAGCTGTACACAGCTGCGGGTGAAGTTGTTGAGTTACAATGTAACGGTAAGCCAGTTCATAATGTATTAGATGTGAAAGAAGCAGAGCAAACGTTCGTGTTTGAAAACGTTTCTGAGCAACCGATCCCATCATTACTTCGTGAATTTTCTGCGCCAGTGAAACTGGAGTACAACTATTCAGATGAAGAACTGATCTTCCTAATGGTAAATGCACGCAATGAGTTCTCTCGTTGGGATGCGGGTCAAATGCTATTAGCGAAGTACATCCGCAGTAACGTTGAGAAGGTTCAACAGGGTCAAGCGTTTGAGCTTTCTGATTCTGTTGTTGATGCATTCCGTGGCGTACTGCTGAGTGATTCACTAGAGCCTGCGTTTATTGCAGAAATGCTCTCTCTACCAAGCCACAATGAAGTATCAGGTTGGTATGAGCGTGTTGATATTGATGCGGTCGCATCGGTTCTTAACTCGATGAAAGTTACATTAGCTGCAGAACTTGAAGACGAGTTAGCGGCGGTTTATCACAGCCACGCACTAACAGAATACACGATCGATCACGATTCGATTGGTAAGCGTACTCTACGTAAAGTTTGCTTAAGTTACTTAGCTCATACTGGGCAGGGTAATGACTTGGTTGTTGCGATGTATCAACAAGCGAATAACATGACAGATACGATGGCAGCAATGGGCGCGGCAAACAGTGCACAACTACCATGTCGTGAAACCTTGATGGTGGATTACAGTGACAAGTGGAAACACGATGGTCTTGTTATGGATAAGTGGTTTGCATTGCAAGGTACAAACCCAAGTTCAAACGCACTTGAAGTGATCAAAGCGTCGATGTCGCACCAGGCGTTCAGTTTGAAGAACCCGAACCGTACCCGTAACCTGGTCGGTTCATTCTTAAACATGAACCCGGTTCAATTCCACGACAAGTCTGGTCAAGGCTATGCATTTGCTGGCGAGATCTTACGTGAGCTAAACAGCAGCAACCCACAAGTGGCTTCACGTCTGATTGACCCGCTACTTAAGTTCCGTAAGTACGATGATGAACGTCAAGCTCTTATCAAAAAAGAACTAGAGACGTTAAAGAACATGGACAACCTAGCAAAAGACTTGTTTGAGAAAGTGACGAAAGCACTAGAGGCTTAAGTCAGCGCGCATTCAGGTAACTGTTTGCTAATAAGCGGTTTACTAATAAACTGTTTGCTACAACGAAAGGTCATCAGTGGTAGAGAATATCTGCCACTGATTTTTTGTTTCTGGTTCATCGAATTTTCGATAAGCTAGAGCAGCTTCAAGTTCAGTTTCACCGTCAGACATCTAAAAGTGCCAAAAAACACTGGCACTGTATATTTATACAGGTATCGTATGAATCGCTATATTTTCCAACTTAACATCTCATATCAGCAGTTTTTGGCCAGCTATTCTGGCGCCGCAAGTAAAGTTCAAGTGATAACAACAACAGGTTTACGCTTACAGTTACCTGCAACTCGGTTCAGACCATTTCTTACACAAATAGGGGTTAGAGGGCAGTTTAGGCTGACAACTGACCAAAAAAATAAGTTTATTAAGTTAGAAGCTCTGTAAACCTTGGCGTGCCTAGTGAGTTAAAAGGAATCTTAATCACATAATCAAACATTTCACCTCTTACTACCTCCAAAACAATTAACTATTTTTCAATAATGCTTTTACAATAAATGAATGCATTACCTTTGCTTAACTCGTTAGTAGAAAAGAGCTCAACGGCACGTTTCAAACACCAGATTAAGTGATCCCCCTAATAATAAAATATAATTCTAATTGTGGAGTGTGACTATGACCGCACGTGAAACTGTGGTTCCAGTTTTACTTGAAAAAGTTTACAAGCTGATTCAAGACAAACTTGACCTTGCTCATCGACCTCTCGTAACTCAACTTGCTCAACACTTGTTTAGTAACGTTTCTCACGACGATCTGACTCAGAGAAACGAATCCGATTTATACGGTGCTGTAGTTAGCTTATGGCATCACATCAATGAAAAGAAAGCCGACGAAATCTCTGTACGCGTTTTCAACCCGACGGTAAGTCGTCAAGGTTGGCAGTCTACTCATACTATCGTTGAGATAGTCGTTCCAGACAGCCCATTCCTTGTTGATTCCGTAAAAATGGCACTTACTCGCCTAGACCTTTCTTCTCACCTTATGCTTCATAACCCAACACAAATCTCTCGCTCAGATAAGGGCAGTGTTGTCGGTGTAAGCAATAACGAAGGTGCATTCCAATCGCTTTTCCATATTGAGGTTGACCGTCTTAGCAGTAAAGCTGAAATGACAGCTCTTAAAACGGAGCTACTGGATATCTTTACCGATACTAGCTTAGTTGTGAACGATTGGTTGAAGATGGTAGAACGACTTGAAGAAGTAACCAATCAAGTAGAAAAGCAGAAAGAGAGCATTCCTGTAGATGGCCAACGTTTTGATGAAACGTTGGCGTTTCTTCGTTGGTTAGGTGAACACAACTTTACATTCATGGGTTATAAGGAATATGACCTAGTTTCAGTTAACGGCGACACTGAACTGCAACCGACCAAGGAGCAAGGTCTTGGTTTGTTTGCGAACTCAGATCGTGTACGTAACGTTAAGCTATCTGAGTTTTCTGATTCGGCACGTCTTGAAGCGAAAAAGCCTTATGTGCTTATCGTAACCAAGGGCAACACGGCTTCACGCATTCACCGCCCAGCTTACAACGATTACATTGGTATTAAGAAGTTCGATAAGAACGGTAAGGTCATTGGTGAGCACCGCTTTACTGGTCTTTACACATCTGCCGTTTATAACCAAACCGTTGAAACGATTCCTCTTGTTCGCGAGAAAGTAGAACGTATTTTGGATGCGAGTGGTTACCGTGAAGGTTCATACTCTTACAAAGCGCTGCACAACATTCTTGAAAACTACCCACGTGATGAACTGCTGCAAGCTCGAGAAGAAGAGTTATTAGAAGTTGGTACGGGCGTAGTACAAATGCAAGATCGCGATCTCCTGCGTTTGTTTGTTCGCAAAGACCCGTTTGGTCGTTTCTTTAGCTGCATGGTTTACGTAACAAAAGATCGTTACAACACTGAGCTTCGTCGCCAAACACAGCGCATCTTGAAACAGTACTTTGGTTGTGAAGAAGAGGTTGAATTTACAACGTACTTCTCTGAAAGCCCGCTAGCAAGAACGCACTATATTGTTCGTGTTGATAACAACAACATGGATGTGGACGTGAAAACAATTGAGCAAAATTTAATGGAAGTATCGTCTACGTGGGATGACCGTCTGTCTGAATCTATCATTGCAAACTTCGGTGAAAGCAAAGGTCTTCCATTGTCGAAAGAGTACATGCGTGCATTCCCACGTTCGTACAAAGAAGACATGATGCCAGGTTCTGCAGTTGCGGATATTGAACGTTTAGAAGCACTAAGTGAAGACAACAAATTGGGTATGCTTTTCTACCGTCCTCAAGAAGAAGCGGCAGATTCAAAAGCCGTTCGTTTGAAGTTGTTCTACCACAGCGATGAGCCAATTCACCTTTCTGATGTTATGCCAATGCTTGAAAACTTTGGCCTACGCGTTATTGGTGAATCACCTTATGAAGTGCGTAAAACTAATGGTGTGACCTATTGGATCCTTGATTTCTCGATGTTGCACAAGAGCGATAAGACTATCGATCTTCGCGAAGCGCGCGATCTTTTCCAACAAGCGTTCGCAGCAATTTGGGCGGGTGAGTTAGACAGCGATGGTTTCAACCGTTTGGTACTTGGCGCTGGTCTTTCTGGCCGTGAAATCTCAATTTTACGTGCTTATGCTCGTTACATGCGTCAAGTGGGTTTCCCATTCAGCCAACAATACATTGAAGACACATTGTCTCATTACCCAGAGTTAGCAAAAGGGCTAGTGAGCTTATTCGGCAAGCGTTTCGATCCTAAACTGAAGGGCAGCGTGAAAGGCCAACAAGATCTTATTAAGAAGATCACTGAACAGTTGGATCATGTAGAAAGCTTGGATGATGATCGTATCATTCGTCGCTACATGGAAATGATCACTGCAACGCTTCGTACTAACTACTACCAAGTAGACGAGAATAAGCAGTCTAAACCTTGGTTGGCTCTGAAAATGAGACCAAGCGAGATTCCAGATATCCCTGCGCCGGTTCCTGCGTTTGAGATCTTCGTTTACGCACCAGACATTGAAGGTGTGCATTTACGTGGCGGTAAAGTAGCACGCGGTGGTTTACGTTGGTCAGACCGTCAAGAGGACTTCCGTACTGAGATTCTAGGCCTAGTTAAAGCGCAACAAGTTAAGAACACGGTTATCGTACCGGTTGGTGCTAAAGGTGGTTTCGTTTGTAAGCGTCAACACATGATGTCTGGCCGAGACGAGATCTTTGCTGAAGGTCAACGTTGTTACAAGCGCTTCATCCGTGCATTGCTAGACGTTTCAGACAACATCATTGAAGGTGAGGTTATCCCACCTAAGAGCGTTGTTCGTCACGATGAAGATGACCCATACTTGGTTGTTGCAGCCGATAAAGGCACCGCGACATTCTCAGATCTAGCGAACTCAGTAGCTGAAGAGTACAACTTCTGGCTAGGTGATGCGTTTGCATCGGGTGGCTCTAACGGTTACGACCACAAAGCCATGGGTATCACGGCGAAAGGTGGCTGGGAATCGGTTAAACGTCACTTCCGCGAAATGGGTATTAACTGTCAAAGCACAGACTTCACTGCCATTGGTGTGGGTGATATGGCGGGTGACGTATTTGGTAACGGTATGCTGCTATCTAAGCACATTCGCTTGCAAGCTGCGTTTAACCACATGCACATCTTCATTGACCCGAATCCAGAATCAGCATCAAGCTGGGTAGAGCGTGACCGTCTGTTTAATCTGCCTCGTTCAAGTTGGGAAGATTACAATAAAGACCTGATTTCTCAAGGTGGTGGCATCTTCTCTCGCCGAGCGAAGTCTATCTCTTTGACACCTGAAATTCAGAAAATGCTGGGTACCAAGAAAGCATCAATGGCACCAAACGACTTGATCAAAGCGATCTTGTCTATGAAAGTTGATCTACTTTGGAACGGCGGTATTGGTACTTACGTTAAGTCTTCTAGTGAGACTCATACCGATGTGGGTGACCGTGCAAATGACGTGCTACGTATCGATGGCCGTGACCTGAAAGCTAAGGTTGTTGGTGAAGGCGGTAACTTGGGTATGACTCAATTGGGTCGTATTGAATACGCTCTAACGGGCGGTCGAGTTAATACTGACTTTGTCGATAACGTTGGTGGTGTAGATTGCTCGGATAACGAAGTTAACATTAAGATCTTCTTGAATGGCTTGGTGTCTAATGGTGATCTTACCGTTAAGCAACGTAACCAAGTTCTTGAATCTATGGAAGATGAAGTAGGTGAAATCGTACTAGACGACGCTTACTGCCAAGCTGAGTCTATCTCTGTTACTGAGCATCAAGGTGTAGGCTTAGTGAAAGAGCAAATCCGCTTTATCCACACAATGGAAAAAGCCGGGTACTTAGACCGTGGTTTGGAATACATCCCAGATGACGAAACGCTGCTAGAACGTGAGAAGCAGGGCCAAGCACTAACAAGACCAGAGCTATCAGTATTGATCGCTTACGGTAAAATGGTTCTAAAAGAAGATCTTGTGAGTGATGACATTGCGAATGATGAGTTCCATGCTCAACAACTGATGCAATACTTCCCAACAGAGTTACGCCGTAACTACTCTCAGCACATGGATAACCATCCACTTCGTGCAGAGATCATTGCGACTGCGCTTGCTAACCAAATGGTTAACGAGATGGGCTGTAACTTCGTGACTCGCTTGCAAGAAGAGACGGGCGCGAACATTGTTGATATTGCGAATGCTTACGCGGCATCACGTGAAATCTACGGCCTGGGTAAGGTATTGAAGAGCATCCGTGAACTGGACAACATCTCAAGTTCTGAAGCTCAATACGAATTGCTTTACCATGTACGTCGTACGCTTCGTCGTCTAGCACGCTGGTTGCTAAGAAACCGTACCGGTAAACAGTCAGTGAATGCATTGATTGAGCTTTACCAAGGTGATGTCGTCGCAATTACTGAGAAGCTGGATGAAAACCTAGTGGCTTCAGAAGTAGAAGAGCATCAAGCAATGGCTCAAGTATGGATTGACCAAGGTGTAAACGCTGAGCTGGCTAATTCAGTGGCTCGTTTGTCTAGCCTGTACTCAGCACTGGATATATCTACAGTGGCTCGTGAAACAGGTAAAACAGTACAGCAAGCGTCTAAGCTTTACTTCAACTTAGGCGACCGTTTGTCACTGCACTGGTTCTTGAAGCAAATCAATGGCCAAGCTATAGACAACAACTGGCAAGCACTGGCGCGTGCAGCATTCAGAGAAGATCTGGATTGGCAGCAACGCCAGTTAACTGGTCAAGTACTTAACTGTGGTTGTGCTTCAGATATCGATGTGATTAAAGCGCTTGATGACTGGATGGAAAGTAACTCTGTTTCTCTACATCGTTGGGAAAGCATCCTAAACGAATTCAAAGTAGGTTCTGTTCATGAGTTTGCTAAGTTCTCAGTAGCACTGCGTGAATTGATGCTGTTGAATCTAAACTGCATGTCAAAAGACTAGTTACTAGATAAGACGAAAAAGTATAAGGGCAGGCCAAAAGGTCTGCCTTTTTCGTTTCGGTAAAGTGGAAACAATAGGCCTAACGACTTTTGAAGAACAAACTTCGACGCAAACGTTGTTTGTTGTTAAGTGACCTGATGGCTGTACTAAGGTTGAGATTAGAAATGGCTTAATAACTTGAAGAAACGATAACGTTTGCTTAATAATGAACCTCATTCGTTAGCAAACTTGATTATCTTACCCTTACAGACAGTAATAGATTGAATAGTTGGGTAAATAAGTAAATAATAGCGCCCCGTTTACACGGGGCTTTTTTCTATCGGAGGCACAATGCTTTACCGTCTAGCCAGAACTGGCTTTTTCCAACTTGATGCCGAAAAGGCACATGATCTTGCAATTCAAAATTTCAAGCGCTTCACAGGCACACCTATTGATCTTTTGTATCGCCAACAATTACCTCACCGACCTGTAGAGTGCATGGGTCTTACTTTTAAAAACCCAGTTGGCCTTGCTGCTGGCCTAGATAAAAACGGCGAATGTATTGATGCATTTGGCGCAATGGGTTTTGGTTTCGTAGAAGTAGGAACAGTGACTCCGCGTCCGCAAGCGGGTAACGACAAACCTCGTTTATTCCGTCTTGTTGAAGCTGAAGGTATCATCAACCGCATGGGTTTTAACAACCTAGGCGTCGACAACCTTGTTGAGAATGTTAAGAAGTCGAACTACGATGGCATCTTAGGCATTAACATTGGTAAGAATAAAGACACACCAATTGAAAAGGGCGCTGAAGATTACTTGATCTGTATGGAGAAGGTATATCAATACGCTGGTTACATTGCTGTGAACATCTCTTCACCAAACACTCCAGGACTTCGTTCTCTACAATACGGCGAAGCTCTAGACGATCTATTGTCTGAACTTAAAACGAAACAATCTGAACTGGAAGAGAAGCATGGTAAATATGTTCCTCTTGCTCTTAAGATTGCTCCGGATCTAAGCGACGACGAAATTCGCCAAATTTGTGAATCATTGATCAAAAATAAGATCGATGGTGTGATCGCAACAAACACAACATTGGATCGTTCAATCGTTGAAGGTATGAAACATTGTGATGAAGCGGGTGGCCTAAGTGGACGTCCTGTTCAATCTCGTAGTACTGAAGTAGTTCGTAAACTTCACGAAGAGCTGGGTGACAAACTGCCGATCATTGGAGTAGGTGGTGTTGACTCGTATGTTGCTGCAAAAGAGAAAATGATGGCGGGCGCGAAGCTTGTACAGGTTTACTCTGGTTTCATCTACAAAGGCCCAGGCCTAGTTGGCGACATCGTTAAAAATCTATAAGCTGAAAATTGCTTTTATTTTTGAAAAGCGACAATCTGGCATCGTCTTACTAAAAGAGACACTGTAACTCACTGAGTTGTAGAGAAAAGCGATAAGAAAGAGGAATTCATTTCCTCTTTTTTTTTGCCTATTGCTCAGTAAAATTACTGTAATTGAAGGTAATTTTGCGTTTTACCTAATGGAATGGTTCAACAGTGTGAGACGAAATGATGCTTAAACCTAGCGATACATGGAGTTGGTATTACGATGAGCAGCAATGTTCATTAATGCTAAACCTCGGAGAGGATATGATTTTCAAAACGAATCTGGTCCGAAATAAGCTGGTGGACTGCGCGTTTAGAGATAATGAATTCACCGTTGATGACGCATCTTCATACCAAACCTTCAAAGAACAAATTTCTGGCTTAGAACTGTCTGAGCCTCGCCAAGCTGAACTCGCGCTTTATTGCGTGGCAGCAAAGCGCTTCCACAAGCCTGTACAGCCTAAGAGTTGGTTCTTCGACTCACAGGGCGCTGGCCACGAATACCCTCAAGAAGGGGATATCGTACAAATGAATAACGAGCATAGCTTAGGGTATTTCATTGTATTAGAAGTGGGAGAGTGTGCGAGCCTATGTGCATTTGTCGACCTAGAAGAGTTTCTGCTTACACCTTCAAAAGGGTTACGCTTTGGCGACTCGATTAAGGTCATGCACGATAGAATGGTAGACGCGAACGCTATTCTTCATCAAACGCACATTGCGATGGTCGGTTAGCCTTCAATCTAGTCCATCATTTCTCAAACACATCGCAACGCATCAACCTGTCAAATCTTCCCCAAAATCGGCTCATTAGCCGATTTTTTTGTGCCTAAAAAACCTCATCCTGATAAATACATCACTGCTTAACCATTTAAATAGTGAACTTACGACTATTTTTTCGCCTTAATTTCAGCCTGTTTTCATCGCTAGAAGTGTAATTTGTCCATCTTTATTCCCTGTTTTTGGTCTTTTGTAGCTAAATTTCACCCATAAATCTCCTTTGGTATATACCAATTTAAAGGTGAATATAAATTCACATTGCTGTTTTGGTTAACAAATGGTCAGAAATGGAGTTGGTTCGATAGGTCTTGTGTTCTAAGGGGATGTGGGTAAGCGATCGCTTCAAGACTGTGCATTTGCTAGCCAGTTAGTCGAAAGATTCAATGAAAAGACGCGTTTAGTGTGATGCTCTAGTTACAAATTCAGGTATAATCGAGCTCATTTTTATCAATAAAAGAACACTATGAATCAATATCTAGCGGTTACCTCAAACGGCCTTGAGAATTTATTAGTTGAAGAACTAACCCAACTAGGGATTACAAACGCAAAACCTGTTCAAGCAGGTGTTAAATTCAAAGCGACCAATGAGCAAATTTATCGTTGTTGTTTGTGGAGCCGTTTGGCTTCTCGATTTGTACGTGTCCTTTCTGAATTCACTTGTATGGACGACATGGATTTGTACCTATCAACCACTGCGGTTAACTGGGTAAATCAATTCCATAGCTCTAAGCGTTTTGTTGTTGACTTCAATGGTACGAACAACGAAATCCGTAATAGCCAATACGGTGCGATGAAAGTAAAAGATGCGGTTGTTGATTGCTTCGAGAAGAAGTCTTTGCCTCGTCCTTCTATCAGCAAAGAGAACCCAGATGTTCGTATTCACGTTCGTCTACACCGTGATAAAGCGATTCTTGGTGTTGATATGGTGGGTAGCGGTCTTCACCAACGTGGCTACCGTCCAGAATCAGGTCGTGCTCCGCTGCGTGAAACACTAGCTGCTGCAATCCTTCTTCGTAGTGGTTGGGATGCAACGAAACCTTTCTTAGATCCTATGTGTGGTTCAGGTACGTTAGTGATTGAAGCTGCAATGATGGCTGCAAACCTAGCACCGGGTGTTAAACGTCAGAAGTGGTGTTTTGAATCACTAGAAGATTTCGAGCCTGAGCTTTGGGCTGAAGTTAAAGCAGAAGCGAACGTCCAAGGCCGTCGTGGCGTTAAGAAAGTAGAATGTAAGTTCTATGGCTATGACAATGACGAACGCATGATCAAAACAGCGCGTGACAATGCTCGTCGTGCTGGTGTTGAAGAGTTGATTGAATTCGAAGTAGGTGATGCTGCAAAACTTAAGCGTCCTACCGAGTTTACTGATGGTGTGATTGTTTCTAACCCACCTTATGGTGAGCGTTTAGGTACAGAGCCGGGTCTTATTGCTCTTTACACAGCATTTGGCGCGCAGCTTAAAGCTGAATTTGGCGGTTGTAACGCGTCTATCTTCTCTAGTTCAGACGAACTACTGAGCTGCTTACGCATGCGTGCAGACAAACAGTTCAAATTGAATAACGGTGCGTTACCGTGTCACCAAAAGAACTACTCAATTTCAGATCGTCCGATGTCAGAACGTCCAACGGGCGAGCAAGAACAGTTAATTGCTCCTGACTTCGCAAACCGTCTTAAAAAGAACATCGGTAAAATTGGCAAGTGGGCTAAGAAAGAGCAATTAGATTGTTACCGTATCTACGATGCGGACTTACCAGAATACAATGTAGCGATTGATGTATACCCAGGTCATCTTGTGATTCAAGAATACGCAGCGCCTAAAGATGTACCGGAAGAGAAGGCTAAACGTCGCTTAACCGATATCATCCGTGCTTCTATTCAAGTAACAGGCGTAGAAGCAAACAACGTTGTGCTTAAAGTTCGTCAGAAACAGAAAGGCCGTTCTCAATACCAGAAATTGGCTCAAGACTCATCGAACTTAGAAGTGAACGAGTATGGCGTTAAGCTGATTGTTAATCTTCATGATTACCTAGATACCGGTTTGTTCCTAGATCATAAGATCACTCGTCGTCGTATCGGTGAGATGGCCGCAGGTAAGGATTTCCTAAACTTGTTTGCTTATACAGGAAGTGCATCTGTTCATGCTGCTGTGGGTGGTGCTCGTTCTACAACTACTGTTGATATGTCTAATACCTACCTAGAGTGGGCGAAAGAGAACATGGAGCTTAACGGTCGTGTTGGTCGTCAACATCAGTTTGTTCAAGCTGACTGTCTACAATGGCTAGCTAAAGAGCAGGGTTCTTATGATCTGATCTTTATCGATCCACCTACGTTCTCTAACTCAAAGCGTATGGATCAATCTTTCGATGTTCAACGTGATCACATTCAGCTGATGGAAAACCTTAAACGTCTTCTTCGTGAAGAAGGCACGATTGTGTTCTCTAACAACAAGCGTCACTTCAAAATGGACTTGGAAGCTCTAGATGAGTTAGGTCTTAAGGCTCAGAATATCTCAGCGAAGACACTTCCATTGGACTTCTCTCGCAATAAGCACATTCATAACTGCTGGTTGATTACACATAAGTAGTTAAGAGATCGTATAAGGATATATAGTGCTGACTCTCTACAGTACAGAAGGGTGCCATCTATGTGAGATGGCATTCCAACTCACGGAACAGTTAAACATTAGCCATCACGTCAACGTTGTTGACATTGCATTTGATGATGAGCTCTTTTCCCGTTACGGGGTCACTATTCCGGTGCTCAAATTTGAAAGCTCTGACCTTTCTCAAAGCTCAGAGCTTAACTGGCCATTTGGCTTGTTAGAACTTAATGATTGGTTAAAGAAGAATGGCATTACTTACAATTCATAATGGGCAATTAGCGTTTGGCGATCACCCATTATTAGATCGTGCGGACTTCGTGCTGCAAGAAAACGAACGTGTATGTTTAGTAGGGCGCAATGGCGCTGGTAAGTCGACATTGATGAAAATCCTATCTGGAAACATCATCATGGACGACGGTAAGATGCAAATCACGCAAGATGTGGTTGTGTCTCGTCTAGAACAAGATCCACCGCGTAATGAACAAGGTACAGTTTATGACTATGTTGCTGGTGGCCTTGCTGAAATCGGCGAACAGCTGAAGATCTATCATGATCTTCTGGATCTCATCGCGATAGACCCAAGTGAAAAGAATCTAAACCGCCTTACTCGCGTTCAAGAACAACTGGATCATGCTAATGCATGGCGTTTTGAAGATCGTGTAAGTAACGTATTGGCAGCACTTAAGCTGACTGCTGAAACCAAACTGACAGATTTGTCTGGTGGTTGGCAACGTAAAGCGGCACTTGCTCGTGCGCTTGTATGTGACCCTGACGTGCTTCTACTCGACGAACCGACTAACCACTTGGATGTTGCAACCATTGAATGGTTAGAGGGCTTCCTGAAAGACTTCCGCGGTTCAATCATCTTTATCTCGCATGACCGTGCGTTCATTAAATCGATGGCAACACGTATTGTCGATCTTGATCGCGGTAAATTGAGCTCTTTCCCGGGTGATTACGAAAACTATCTTGTTGAGAAAGAAGAAGCGCTTCGTGTAGAAGAAATGCAAAACGCTGAATTCGATAAGAAGCTTGCTCAAGAGGAAGTTTGGATTCGTCAAGGCATTAAAGCTCGTCGTACTCGTAACGAAGGCCGTGTGCGTGCGCTTAAGAAGCTACGTGAAGAGCGTTTAAACCGTCGAGAAGTGCAGGGCAAAGCCGTTATCCAAATCGACGATGGCCAGCGTTCAGGCAAGATTGTATTTGAAGCTGAAAACATTAACTTTGGCTTTGAAGGCAAAGAAATTGTTAAGGACTTCAGCTTCAACATCATGCGTGGCGATCGTATCGCTCTGATTGGTCCTAACGGTTGTGGTAAGAGTACGGTACTTAAGCTGCTTCTTGACCAGCTTAAGCCTGATTCAGGTCGTTTGCATTGTGGTACTAAGCTTGAAGTCGCTTACTTTGACCAATACCGCGAAATTCTAGACCCTGAGAAGTCTGTAATTGATAACCTCGCGGATGGTAAGCAAGAAGTGACCGTAGGTGGCCGTGAGCGTCATGCTCTAAGCTACTTACAAGATTTCTTATTCTCTCCAAAACGTGCTCGCACTCCTGTTAAAGCACTATCTGGTGGTGAGAAAAACCGTCTGTTATTGGCGCGTATTTTCCTTAAGTCGAACAACTTGTTGATTCTCGATGAGCCAACCAACGATCTAGATATCGAAACTTTGGAACTTTTAGAAGATTTGCTTGCCAACTATCAGGGTACGCTGCTTTTAGTGAGTCACGATCGTCAGTTTGTTGATAACACAGTGATGACAAGTTGGATCTTTGAGGGTAATGGCGTTATTGAAGAATTTGTTGGTGGTTACCACGATGCTCAGCAGCAAAGAAAGCAAGCATTAGAGTACCGACAGGTTGAAAAGCCATCAAAGCCTGAGAAAGTAGTTGAGGAAACTCCCAAAACTGCGCCAGTTAAGGCTAAACCTAAGAAGTTATCGTATAAGCTACAACGAGAACTAGAAGCGCTACCAATGCGTTTGGAAGAATTGGAAACTCAAATTGAAACTCTTCAGGAAGAAGTCAACGATCCAAGCTTCTTTTCAAAATCTGTAGAGCAGACACAACCAGTATTAGATAAGCTATCTGCAGCAGAGCAGGAGCTTGAAGTTGCTTTTGAGCGCTGGGAAGAGCTCGAGGCACTACAACAGGAAAGTTAAGAAGTAATAATGACTTGTACTAAATTCAAATTAACAACTGTTGCAGCCCTAGTTTTGGCTGCAACTAATGCCAACGCTGCGCTTTACAAGGTAGTTGAAGTAACGCCTTCAATTACTGGTGCGTCAGAGATATTTGGTGTCGCGATTCAGCCTGGTGTTGCAAAGGATGCTGGTGGTGTAGTACTTGCGAAAGGGTGTTTTGCGTCAAATGCGGAAAATTGTGGTGACAGCTCATTTAAACTCGCCGGCGAAACACGCGATACTGTTGAAGCTGTTAGCTATCGTGAAGAAGTACCATTCGCGATGGACGCTCCGTTTCAATATATTCAAGAGTTTGATGATTTTGAAAACTACTGCTATCGAGAGCTAAGATATTCTACATGTGAAAGCTGGGCTCAAAATCGTTGGAATGATACTTGGAATAAGGAAAGAAACGACCTTACTCATGTCAATGCGAAAGCCTTTGTTGAAGGTGGCGAAACCTTTGATAGCCGCAATACGGTAATTAACTCGCTTTATATAAACGATGCCGATGAAGTTGAGCCTTTGGGGGTTAAATCTGAAGGTGGTATTCGTAATAACGCGATGTTCACAACTACACCAAATGGGCCAACAGGCACTTCGGAAACTCGTGCATGGCACGCTATCAAAGCAAGTAACGACAAAGTTTACAATGTAGGTAGTGTATCTACGGAAGGAGCTAAAACGGATACGTCAGATACAACGTTTAGTTCAAAGGCGGCTATTTGGGATGGCACAATAACGAAAGAGATCGACTGGATTAGATCTGGTAACGCTAAACAGGGCGATTATTTTGCCCAAGGCAGCATGCGTTCAATTGTTGAATCGGACTCTCTTTTTTATGGTGTAGGCTATAATACTGCTGATGGAAACGGCGATCTACAAGATATGAATGCAAGTGTCTTTGTGAGTACTTCACTCGATCTCGCTACGGCAACGTGGACAACTACACAAATTAGCGGTGCAGAGGTTAAGTCTGGTTCATCTAACGATGATGCTAGATACAGTAACTCAGTAGCAACCGATATTAACGACAACTTGTTTGCAGTTGGATATTCAAAACGTAACGGTTATGTTCCTGAAAATGGTAGTGCCGGTAATAAGCCTTTTATTGTAACGGATGCTAAAAACCCAACAGCAACGTATTTGTCTGGCGGTATCTTCTTCAGTGGCTCAAGCGGTGAAGCTAAAGCGGTAAATAATTACAATGAACTTGTTGGCCAGATCGATGCGGAAACGACGCGTGAAGTCGATGGCAGCGAAAGAAGACACAGAGGCTTTATTTACCCTTACGATCTCCCGTCTTCAACTGATGAACGCCGTGTTGATATTTTTGGTGGTAAAGCATGGTGGTTAGATGACTTAACAAATGATGGTGATGCGTCTAGTCACAATAACCAATTTAGAATCATTGATGCGACGGATATCAATGATGCTGGCGTGATTTCAGCAACGGCTATCAAATGTACAGTCGACGGTAATGATAAGCCTTATGACACAACATCACACAACTCATACTGTGGTGGTGCCTCATCTAACGCAGTCGAAAAGGTTGTAGCTGTTAAGCTTATCCCAATCAAGGGAGCAAGGTATGACACTGGCTCTGACATTGATAGCGTAGTAACTCGTAGCACCGACACCGAGAAAGTTGAGCGCCAAGGTGGTAGCCTAGGTTGGTTAACTTTGACTGTGCTTGGTCTATTAGGGTTCCGCAGAAAATTTAAATAATTTTATCTCCTGAGCCCGAGTTCACAATTCTGAACTCGGGCTTTTTTTCGCCTTGAGAAAAGTGAAAATTTGACCGATTCTTAAAGTTGGAGTCACAAAAACTCCGTAAAGTTGTAATCATTGTATGTTAGTAAATGGAACACCCGTATGAGGACTGCACTATGAAGAGACAAAAGCGTGATCGACTAGAACGAGCACAATCTCAAGGCTACAAGGCTGGTTTAAATGGACGGTCGCAAGAAGCTTGCCCATATAGCCAAATGGATTCTCGGTCTTATTGGTTAGGTGGATGGCGTGACGCCAAAGATGACAAGCAATCAGGTCTCTATAAGTAGATAGGGCGTAAAGAATTCAAGGTCAGGGCTCCATTGTCTGTTGATTACAACGGCTGGAGCCTTGTTAGTTTCAGAACAACACAAAGACTCCCAGAGCTATGTAGCATTCTAGTTTCGCTATCATAAGCGTATCGCTGGTGGATTTATCCTGTTTCAAGCTTAATACGGGATACTTTAATGCACTATAACTAAATTTATTGGAACGAAAATAAAGCAGCCATGGGCTGCTTTACTAAAAATCTAACTATTAGATTAGAATGCTGACGTATCTTGGAAAAGGCCAACTTTCAAATCTTTAGCAACGTAGATCTCTTTACCATCAACAAGTACGCGACCATCCGCAAGGCCCATAACTAGACGACGGTTAACAACACGCTTCATGTGGATCTCGTAAGTTACTTTTTTCGCTGTAGGCAGAATTTGACCAGTGAATTTCACTTCGCCAACCCCTAGAGCACGACCTTTACCTTCGCCGCCAACCCAACCAAGGTAGAAACCAACCAGCTGCCACATTGCGTCAAGGCCTAGACAACCAGGCATTACAGGGTCACCTGGGAAGTGACAATCGAAGAACCATAGGTCAGGAGTAATATCCAGCTCAGCAAGAACTAAACCTTTACCGTAATCACCTTCAGTTTCAGACATCTTAGTGATGCGATCCATCATTAGCATGTTCGGTGCTGGTAGTTGAGGGCCTTGTGGCCATAGTTCGCCTTGGCTTGATGCTAGAAGCTCTTCGCGAGTGTAAGAATCACGTTTGTTTTGCATTATCAATTACTCCGATTTTTGATAGGTGCATATTAGTGAACAGGTGTACGCTAAACAAGTCCGATCAGTACTAGACAAACCAGTTTTTAATGCGTCCAACGATTCCAATAGGGTGCTCATGTCTTTCAAAGTTTTCAATACGTTCCGCGATTTTACTCAGAACGCTTTCTTGTTCATCGTCTCTAAATGGTTTGTTCATAATGAGAGGAATTGCTTCGTCTACATTAGACACAGACCAAATATGGAATTCTTCATTCTTAATGCTTTCAATAAGGTCAGGCTTTAGTGCAAGATGCCTTAAGTTCGATCTTGGAAGGATCACACCTTGTTCGCCTGTTAAGCCGTTGTGCTTACACACATGGTAGAAGCCTTCGATTTTCTCGTTTAGCCCGCCAACAGCTTGCACACGTCCAAATTGGTCAACTGCACCTGTAACCGCAATTTGTTGATTGATAGGGTATTCAGACAAAGCACTCACCAGAGAACAAAGCTCAGCAAGAGAAGCACTATCGCCGTCTACTTCGCAATACGATTGCTCAAACACAACAGAAGCAGCGTATGGCAACGGATCTTCAAGGTTTAGTGCGCTGCTCACAAATGCTTGCATGATCATCATACCTTTAGCATGAAGATTACCACCCAACTCGGCTTTGCGCTCAACGTCGGCAATATCCCCATCACCAAAGTGAATAACGCAGGAAATTCGTGCAGGTTCACCATAAGAGATCGGGTGTCCTGGAACATCGATAACCGTCAGACCATTAACTTGACCAACTTGTTCGCCCTCGGTTTCGATAATGACTTGGCCATCTCGAATATCATCAAGGGCGCGTTCTGGTAGGTAAGATTCGCGGTTATATTTGTGCTGTTGAGCTTGTTGGATATGGTGAATATCAATCTCACCATTGTCGGCTTCAATCAGAGCTTCGTTCAATAATGCATTGTGCCAAATAGGGCATAATGGAATATAGCTTTGATCTTCCGTTTCTCTTGCTCCGGCAGTAAGAATGCCCGTCAACGCTTGTTGCGTGATGGTTGGCAATTCATAGCGTTGTTGAAGCCACTTAAGGTAACCAAGATATTGAGTCAAAGTCTCTTCAGAGAGCTTGATATCTTGTTCAATTTCGCTAAATAGGCAAAAGCCGGTTTGAATATCGCTGTCCAGGTAATCAAGGTCACCTAGTTGAGCTCTGTCTCCAACAACAATCAACTTAATGTTGTAAGTCAAAGGCAAAGTCGGGGATTGGTTCAAGTGCTCTGGATTACTGCTGATTGGTTCTACAGCTTCACCAAGCAGCGCAGATTTAAGCAGTAACCAGCTTCCTGGGTTTGCCAAGATCAGGTTTGCTGAAACGATCAGATAACCGTTGTTTGCTCTAGCCAGTAGGCCAGGTTTTGTCGCAATAACCTTACCGTCTTTTGACTGAACTTGGTCAAACAGAGAGACAGCATTTAAAGACTCAGTTTTTATAACCGGTAGAGTGTGATCATCTAAAGCAGTGACTAGAGATTCAACAATCATTTGACGATAGATCGAATTGTCTGGAGCATTTACCAGTAAAACGCGCGAAAGGTTAGACAAGCGAACAAAGCGGGTTAGCGCATCTTTGAATCTATGTTGAATATCTGAAAACGGGAAAGGCGAGATGTCAGGGAATTGCTCTAATTGAGCGCTATATTCGTCGTACTGAGGCGTAACATGTCGCCAATCTACTTGAGTCATTTAAGTTTCTGATTATGATAATGAGGTAGGGAGTATATAGAAAAACCGATCTCGCTTGTAGCTCTATGTGGTAGTTACTAATCACTAAGCTAATATAAGTATGATCTTGGTCTATTCTTTCAAGACAATAATTGTGAAACAACCCATTCTGGGTTACGCTGTCACTAGGATTAACTCTCGAGATTAGACATGAAATATCAGCAACTTGAAAACTTGGAATGTGGTTGGAAATGGAACTATCTGGTCAAAAAGTGGAAAGAAGGTGAATCGATTACTTGCCATATTGATTCAAGTGAAGCTGACGTTGCTGTTCAAGCCTTATTGAAGCTGGAACACCAGCCTACGGGTGTTCTTGAGTGGATCTCTAACAACATGTCTCCTGAGCTCGATAACAAGCTTAAACAAGCGATCAGAGCTAAGCGAAAACGCCACTTCAATGCTGAACAAGTTCATACAAAGAAGAAATCAATCGACCTTGATTACCGTGTATGGGAAAAGCTATCTCAACGTGCGAACGAGCTAGGTTGTACGCTCTCAGATGCCATCGAGTATTTGGTTAGCGAAGCGTCTCGTAGTGAGCAGGCCAGCAAGACGGTGACTAGCCTCAAAGAAGACTTAAGCAAGCTCCTTTCTGACGATAAATAACCATCAACAGTAGTGGTGACATTATGATGTACGTAATCTTAATCGGTGCGGTATTAGTTTTTTGGTTAGTAGCAGTCGATCGACCGGTATTGAAAATTAAATTTAGCGACGGGGCGATCGAACAAGTTAAAGGGCATCTTCCACCGAGCTTTAAGCACAACCTTCAAGAGATTGGTCATAACAATACCTTTAAAGGCGAGCTAAAAGTGTATGCAAAACGTTCTGGTTACAATCTCAAGTTCACTAAAGATGTTCCTAAAAACGTACAGCAACGTATTCGTAACGTGTTCCCGCATAATGGTTTTAAGTCTAAAGGCTCAAAGAAAGCGTAATTGTTGAGAGTTACGCGTTAGCTGGTCAATCCTCATACTAAGTTAATCCTTCATTTCTCTTAAATCTCCGCATACTGTTCTCACCCTCAACAAAGAGAGAGCAGTATGAGATATCTAGTATTACTATTATGCTTTTTATCCCCAGTCGCTTTTCCCGACGATGCATTGGTTAATCCTGTAGCTAAAAAGATAAAAGTCACCGTCATGAAAGGGCTCAACAAGAGTAATGTTGATTTCGAGGGTTATTGCGATCTGATGATTGAGATGAAGCACTCTAAAGGTTATGCAAGAATCAAAAAGGTGAGAACGTCTGGAGATAGTAAAGTTTGCAAGCAGGCGAAAAAACACCTACCGACGAAGAAAAGGTTCAAATACAGCTTTCCAGAAAAGTATATCCGGCTACATATCACACACTAGCCACTCTCAACGCACTATAACTAAATATCCTTAATTTTATTGAAACAATTTCGTGAACCAATCTCTAATTTCTATTAATATTAGTTTTGTTATAAAGGCAGGATATGCCGATACAAGAGCATTTACGGCAAAGGAAAGTCACGGTTGTTGTTAGCAAATAAAAGTTATACCCCTGAAGTAGTTGAGATCTCAAGGAAGGTCTCAATCAATGTTGAAGCTCGCTTTAATCGATGGTTAATCTCACCTGAATATAAGCTCGCACAATCTACAGTAGACACGTTACTAAGTTTGGAAAATAGGTATTGTGATAGTGTCATATTTGATGAATCTGACCGCATATCTCACAATCAACGTATTTTATTGCGCTGCGAGCAGGATAGAGTCAATGCTCATCGTGAAAAAGTCGACGCGAAGCAACAAACCTTACGATACGTTATCGATGATGTCAGCAATGCCGCTTCTGCGCTAATGCTTGAGAAGCTTCAAGGTACCTTAATAAGTTCGTTGTTTTCAGACTTACCCGATTACAATCAGTTCGCTAGTGTTGCGTATTCGCCATCTTTAAACTTTTCCAAACTCCATGAAATATCCGCGAAAAGTAGGCCATTGAGCTCAAGTTTAATCGAGTTTGTTTCCAATCAAGAGTTTGCAGATAAATATGGAAAGAAATCTAAGGTAATTCTCGATCCAAAAGTTGCAGCACGACAAATAGGAATAGAAAATTGTCGTTTATTGTTCCCATTGTTAATGAGTCAACAGCTGATTAAGTGGAATGATGGCAACATTAAACACATCACACCTAAGGTTTGGCAACACTTGGTCGTGACGTCAAATGCGACTCGAATTCGACTTCAAGAAACGTCGGTTAAAGATCCTAACGTAGGCATTTTACTTGGTGTGTTGAGAGTTCTGCCTTTGTTTTTAATTTGTAACCACTTTTCTTCAACGTTTGAAGACGCATTGGTAAAAACGATGCTTGGTTATCGTGAAGCAAGTGACAAGCATGACGAATATTATGCTTGTACTGAGGTGATGCCAAACACACAGTTTCTTGAATCAATGGTCGAGCAGCTAGAGCTTAAGCTACTAAAAAACCTCGTTGAATTTATAGATTGGAGCCCTGGAAATCAGTTCATCAAGAGGGCACTTCTAGAGGAAGTGAATGACATTCCAGTACTTGAGCGAACGGTTTATGGTGCAGCTTTGGCTCAAGGTAGAAAATATTCTGTTTTCGAGGCGTTAGATAATAGTGAACTATTTAACGTTAAGCACCGACCTTATTGGTTTTCAACTGTTCAAATGTCTATCGCGACGATTGAGCAGATGCAAGATAAAGGATTGGGAAAGCTTACGGTGAACATGTAATAAAAAGAGAGAGTCTCATTAATGTCGCTCTCTTTTTTGTTGCGCTGTAACTTTATGTGAATGTCTTGTTTTGGCGCTAAACAGTAGGATTACGCTCTACTTAACTGACCACTTCGAAGGTAAACGACTCTTGCTTTGCTATTGCGTGTTTAACAGGGATACCAAGGCGCTGGCAAGTCATCAGAACTTTCAATTTCCTGTCGGCAGGAGCGTGCTCTGACAGAATCACCGAGCTTAGGCACTCTCTATTAAGGTAGAGTTTATTTCCGATCATCTCGTCATCAGGTAATACCCAGCGGTATTCCTTTTCATAACGCCAATTAGAATGCTTAATTTTGAATATCTCAGCTCCCAGTCTTGATGTTTGTAAACCTCTTAGCGATGCCGGGCGGAACATATTCGGTTCGTCTTCATACTGGACTTCAAAACAGTTGAGATTGGCCTCGCCGTTATAGCAGTTGAGATCATACTCGATACACATGCCTTTAAAGTTGTCACCATACTGCGACCATAGTATTGGGTGGTCGTTCGACTGAGAGAAACACATGATCTTAAAGTTTTGTTGAAGCTCTTTGTTGAATGCGTGGTTAGATTCAAAAGGGTTATTAAAAGTTTTAGCGTAATCAAACCACAACGAACACTCGGAAATAGATTGTATGTTTCTGTCGTGGAGCGATCTGAACTTATAAAGTTTAGGCAACATATCAAACACCTAGTTTACAAAATTGCCTGATGTTAACACTTTAATTTATTTTTAAGGATTGAATGCATAGCATTTGATTGCTTAATAACCAAATTTATTCGTATAACTGTTTGATAGATCAAAATTTAAACACGAAATAGTAGCCTGTTAAAGTGGTTTATTTTGCGTTAGGGCAAAGCTTTCAAGTTGTAACTTTTTACAGAAGATACAACGTAACTTTATTTATGGTTGAATTGTCTTGTCAAAGTAGAGGTCGAGTAGGGAAATAGGTGATCAAAATTAAAGCCGAGCTTTAAAAGGACGGCTTTAGTAGTATTGAGCCTACGAGTGAATCAAGTTTAGAAGTGGTACCTTGCACCTAGGTAAGCGGTTTGAGGTGACACATCGATGGATTCAATTTCAACGTTTGCATAGCGGTAACCAATATGGATATCGATGTTGTCTGTTACCATCGCACCAAGCTCAGCACCAACTTGGTAGGCTGCTTCAGACTTAGAGTCTGATACTAGAAGTGTCATTATCGCAGTTATGAGACAAGTTAATATAGTCCAGACAGAGGTTAATAGAATTTATGTTGCACTGTAACTTACGATTAGCCAAGTCGTTTATAGAAGTTCGTTTTGGATGGCAACGCAGTTTGGTAACAATGACCGTTGGGCATCAGAAAATTCAAAGTTAGTGGTTTGAAAAACGAGTACGGATGTTACTGATGACGTTGATAGTTGATTCAATTTGGTGAAGAACAAGCCAACATAGGTAAACAAGACTAGATGATTCGGGAGTTCGCTTGGTCTTTTGGGACCGTTAAATCTAGCGAACAAGAGTAACCAAGTCTTTTCAGTTTATTGGTAGTACGGACAATAGACCGAGAGTTAGTGGAAGCGTTAATCATCTAGGTTCTTTTGGTAAGCAAAATCAGGGTAATAGCTTTTAACACTCAACCAGCAGAGACTCTGGACTAACTTTGGAGAGGCATCCGTAATTAGAAGTCTTAATTAAGTTTGAGCAGACATGTGATAAAGCCATCACGATTTAATCCAATTAACGCGGAGTCAAAGCCAGCCAGTAATTAAATAGATAGATTCATGCGGCGCTGTACGTAAAATTACGCGAGTAACAGGCCCTGAAACCTCTCAGATTTCAATCTCCTTTTTGGTGCGTATTATGTATAACAGGGTAAACGAGAAAAAGAGAGTTTTAGACAGGGGCGCCCGCTTGTAATGCATTGATTAGGCGGGAGTTTTTGTATTTATCATCGAGTAAACCGTACACTACTTTTTGATCATCCATCTCAAGTAAATCAGCCACTTGAAACGCAACTTCCCAATCCATAGAACACACCTCAGTACGCCAGTTCGCAAGGCGACCCGTACCAATACCCAGTTTCTTAGCCAATTTGTAGTCTGAACTCAGTTCATACTTGGCTTTGACTCGGTCTAAAAGTGCATTTGTGTAATTCATCCGTGAGTGCTCGAAAAATCGACAGTTGTTAAATTATAGAGGTTTAACCCCCTAATTTCATTAGCTCAGGCGGTTTGAGTGCTTAAAAAACTTTCGCTATGGTTTCCATGTTCAAAAAAGATACAGCTTGCGGAGGCTATGACATGGAACACATCACTAACCCAATTCACTTACCTTGTCCAGATATGGCAGGGTGTGCAAATCCAGACCCTAAACTGACTCAAAACTCTCTCGCCATGGTGGCAAAGCTACGCGCCGAACTTAAGGGGCGTTTAAAAAAGAAAGCTAAACCTTTCATTCCTGCAAGATTTGGCGGGGGTGTAGCATGATGATTCATAACGTAAAAATAAAGTCTGAGTATCTTAATTCCATTATTGATGGCAAGAAGACTTTTGAGATTAGAAAGAATGACCGTGGTTACAGACTTGGTGACAGGGTTAGGATGTCTGATGGTGAGCGCTATCTAATTGTTCGCATTAAGTACATATCTGATTACGAGCAGAAAGAGAATTATATCGTTTTCGCCTTTGATTGGATTCAAGGTGGCCTCGAAGACATCCGCAAGCAACAAGAGGACGCGTCCGCACAGGACGCTAAATCTCACCTTAGCGGGGGTGTAGTATGAGGATTTCAAATTCACGAGAGTTTAGATTGGCGGTTTTATATGTTGAGGACGCATTAAAGTCAAACCACTACTTACCAATCGTTAACTTTGCATATGGAATAGAGCGTAACCATCCAAGAAGTGCAGCGCTTATCGATATGGCGATTAATAAAATCATACTCAACCGAAGTGGGTATCTGACATTTGAGCAAACTCAAGCTTCTAGATTGTGCAAAAGCTTTGAGTTACGCCAAAAATTAGCAAAACACAGACCATCATTGCGACTACAGTTACGCACCAAGAAAAGAATCCGCAAGCAACAAGAGGATACGCCCGCACAGGGCGTTGAATCTCATGCTTTAGGCGGTGAGGTATGAGCCGCAATAAGCGCTACGAGCAGCGCCGACGCGAGGCGGGTTTAATCAAAGTTACGCTTTGGGTTCCTGCCGATAGAGAATCTGAATTCAAAATGTTGGGTGAAGCTTGTTGCGAGTATCGCCACCTTTCATTCAATACGTTGCGTGATACCGTCACTGGTAAATACGTCTCTCTTGAACGTTTATAGGGGGTGTCACTGATGACAGTATTCAACCACCTTTATGATGCTCAACCAGAGCGAGAAATCCCCAACACTTTAAGTCCGCAGGATGTGGGCTTTATTGCTGGCGTCACTCAAGACGTCACGAAAACTAATCAGAATATAGCCGCTATTGAGAGCGGTTTTTTTAGTGCTATTGATAATTCTTGGTTAGAAACTGAGCAGCGAAAACTCAAAGAGTACGAACAATTTCATTTTGTGGCGACGAATAAATCCGCAAAACTTGGGCGCGAAGCGCAGGGCGAAGCCCTGAAAGACATAGGCTCGTCAAAGGGCGCAAAAGTCCGACAAGGGAAAAGCCGCAAACAGATTGACCGCTTAATCACGCGTTCTCGCAAGTGTCAGCCTCGTCACAAGACCCAAAGCACTTGCGCTGAAAACCATGATGCGATGTATAACCAAGCGCAAAACGCTAACCAGAAAGGAAAATCCCGCGCGTATTTGATGCACCGCCCTTGGTCTGAACAAATCAAGATGCAAATGATTTACCAACCGCGCCCGAGCGATGCACCAAGCGCCAATGATGGTGAGCGCTATACCGACAAACTTACCTCAAGAGCCGTTCGTCAAATCTTTGAATCGGGTGCGTATGTCGCGGCCTGTCATGGTGGGTTTAAAACCTTTTTGACCTTAACGTTTGATGAAGTCCAACGTGACCGAATTTTTTCGGGTGAGATTACATTGGGCTCGGAGGTTTCACGCTTTCTCGACGGGGCGAAAAAACTCTTTCAACGTGGGTTTACCGCCACGCTTCGCAGTAATCGAGATAACCATTCACAGCGCAATATTGATGAATGTGAACAGGTCGAGATTATCGAGGGGAGCAACGCACCGTTTCATTATATTTGGGTGGCAGAATGCCCGATGAATGAAGATGGTGAGCCGAATCCACATGTGCATATCTTGCTTGATTGGTCGGTGGAAAGAAGCGTTTTTGATACATGGGCCCAGCGCCTAGAAAGTATTTGGGGGCATGGCTTTGCGAATCTGCAGCGCATTAAGTTACCCAAAGCGGCTGGCTCTTATCTTATTAAGGCGGTGGGTTACGCGGCCAAAGGTGGTAATGCCAATCAAGGGTTAATTCGTGGTAATCGCTACAACATCGCTCGTTGTTCACGCGCACCTAAATGGGAAGTGCTCGCGGCTTTTGATGCTGACAACATGGCCGCAATTATTAAAGAGTGCGGTTACCGCTTAGAACGTTGGCGTAAACCGTTAGAAAAAGAAGTGCGCCGCAAACAATTTAAACGTGATGAAGCCATACGAGCGAGCGCAATAGCCAAAGACAAAACCCCTCAAAAATTCAAGCTTCAACGACTCATCAAAATGCTTGATGGCGAAATTCGCGATTACAAAGAGAAAATCAAGAGTCGTGGTGTATTTGCTCGCACTGATAACACCTTTTCAATTTGTTTTGAGGGTGGAACAGCCTCAGAAAAAATGGACGAGTTTTTATTGTGGGCGCATGGTGCGCGTGATTGGTCAATGAATACAAACGATGTTGAGCTGGGTGACTTACGCGCCATGGCCATTATGAAATATAACGATGAATACGAGCGTTTTTTATGTAGTCGCGCCAATTGGCAATCGCAATTACATCAAGAGTTACCGCCACAACATGACGATTTAGAAGCCTTGAAAAGCCATCATTTAGAATTGGTTGAAAGCTACTACATCAACAAAAAACACGATTAACCCCTTTGGGGATTGCTTGCACGGAAATTTAATAACACTCATTAGGCTAGGAAAAGGAAAACCAACATGGAAAAAGCAACACAGATTACCGACCAATTAGAAAAGGAAGTCGAAAGCGCATCAAAGAACCCGTTCGCAAGCAAACTCATGTCTCCACTGCGTTTGTTTTTGGTGTGGATGAAACTCAACAATCAGCGAATGGCGAATTTAGAGCGCCAATTCAGTGAGCGATTGCAGCATGGCGAGTAAAAACCCCATAAAGGGCTTTATTCGCTGTCATATGCCGGACTGTGGCGCCATCGCCACGGTTCACGCAGTCGGTGAGCACCGAATTTTGACCGAGGGGAATCCCCCTAAAAACAAGCGCAATACAGGCCGACTTTATTACAACTGCCCATGTTGCGGTTTTCAGCAAGGCAAGGGCACGACATTCCAAGCGCACATTGAAAGCCAGATGAAACCGACCAAAGCCGAGCTTAAACCACAGGAAGCCGCATCCGAAAAGGCCTTGGTAAGTCACCCTGTAACTGAAATCAAACCAGAGGTTAAACCGATTGTTACGGCTTCGGAAATGTCGTTAAAGCCAGATACAACAAGGCTTCAAGCCGCTAAACCTTACATTTATGGATTGCTCGCATTAGTTGGGCTTTTCTTCCTACTCAATAAAAAGGACACACCCGCCAATGGATAAACCAGAAAGCCCAGCGCTTGAAGCCGAGCAGCAAGCATCAAGCGCGACCACCGACGAACTCGATTATCAAGCGGGCTTCGCAGATTTAGATTCAATGGATTCGGTCGCTCATGGTGAGCCTGAGCAAACCGCCGAACCTGAGCAGGAAGCCGAAACCATGGATAGCGCCGCCGCTGTTGGTATGGTGAGTATGGGCTTGTTCATGTCAGAGCAATACATTTCGGGTGCGGCGGGTGTTGATTTCGAATTTAACCCCGAAGCGAAAGCTAAGTTCCTCGAAGCCAGTGGCCCACTGATTGAGAAATACGGCTTAACATGGCTCAGTTGGTTTGATGCCTACAAAGAAGAAATCTTCTTTGGTGTGGCTGCGTTTGGTTTGGGTTACTCCGGTATTAATACCGTGAAGCGACTGAAAGCTTTACAGGAAAAGGAGGCTGAAAACGATGGCGAAACCAAAGAAGCCGCCGCTTAGATTACCAATGCCCGTAAACAGCAACACCGCCTTAAACGCAGAGCATTGTGTTTACATTGGGACTACGGGCAGCGGAAAAACCACCGCCGTTCGTAAGCTTGGACTTATCCCGAAAAAGAGCCAAGTGGCCTTTTTTGACCCGTACCAAAACTATGCGGGTAAAGTCTTTCAAGGGCAAAAAGTGAAGATGTTCACCGAGTTTGGCGCGTTCGCTCGCGCTTTGGTGGCAGCACGTAACAGGAAAACAGGATTCAAACTGGCGCTGGTCAAAGAAGCCAATGCAGACAACCTAGAAACGTTCGCGTCTATCGTGTGGAGTTGTGGTGATGGGAATAAACCGCCGCTGTATGTCGCCATTGAAGAACTCGCCAGTACTGTGGAAACCACGGGAAAACTGAAAGGCAAATCGGGTGAACTATGGCGTGGTGGTCGCCAGTTTGGATTGATTGTTCACTCGATGTTTCAACGAACGCAAGAGGTACCGAAAACCGTGAGCAGCCAATCGCCGATTTGGTGGGTGGGCGGTTTATCTTCGATGGCTGACGCGACCTATATAGCCAAGCAAAAGGAGTGCGACATTAGTGAACTGGTTGCGCTAAAAACAGCCAAAACCAATAACGGGGTGGCTCAATACGTGTTGTTCCGTGATGGTATCGGAAATGTTGAGCGCGGGGTGGTAGATTGTAGATGACGATAATAAGCGATGTTTTAGGGACGGCTGAATAGTGTAAGACTTTGTTAATAGTGAGCTGTTTTTTTAATAATTACAATTAAGTCATTGAAAAATATATATTTATTTGTATTTATTCTAGTCGTGGTTAATATGCATTATTGATGTAAAGCTTGCTACAATAATGAAATATAGTAATACAAATGGATGGTATTGCTTACTCATAATTCGTGTGTTTTATTGATTGTTCGAATGCTATTGGATGAGTGCTAGTAATTAGCGAACCAAGACAATAATCATGCTTAGAGAAGTATTTAAATGCGTTTATTATTATTAACAACACTTTTGAGCGTTCCGGCACTAGCAAAAACAACTCAACCTTACCTTAATACGTGGAGTGTCGATTCTGAAAACTGGGCATACGTTTACAGTGAAGATGATGCGGCTGGTGCAGTTCATGGTGGTGAGAATCTTATCCTCTTTGTAAAAGAAAAAGAGAACTGTAACCCATCTACACATAACGACAGGGACGCGGTGATGCCTGTAAATGGCCAGCCTGTCAGCATGAAAGTTGTTTGCGGAGAGGATACAAAAAAAGAACTGTTCATCGCTCAAAATGACGCAGGGAGACAATTTGTCTTTAATGAGTTTGTTATGAAAGAAACAGTTGAAATAGGACAGTTCAAATTTTCCGCTAGAGGGTTTCAAGCTGCATTGAAGCAGGTTGAGAATAATAACTCGAACGTCCTTTAATTAATTTCGAGCAAAATATATCTACGATTAATCATTAACAACCTAATAGGCTAAACCCTAAGCCTATTAGGCTCATCCCTCTATTTAATTTCTCTTATCTCGCCAACACTGATATCCGTTTTTAACCCACAACAAACGGATAACTTCCTATGAAAATGAACAAAACCACGCTTGTTCCAATGTTTGCAACGGCAGCAATCACAATTGCGCTTTTAGCTGTGATTAATAACGTGTCGGCGCTGGGCGGCGTGAAAGACTCAGTAAACGGCAATACGGGGTGGTTCTAATATGGAAATGATGAACACACCATTTAACCCACGCCCTCGTGAACTCGACCCAGTTGAAGGTGTTAATTGGGGCAACCAAGCAACGCTGCGTGTCGTAACGGGGCCTACTTACCAGAACATTGAACTGGTTACAGACATTACAGACCCTGCCGACATTGAGCGCATCACGCTCAAACTGAACGGTAAAGAAATCATTGGCGTATCTGGTCAAGATTTAGTGGACTTCCAAGAGCACCGCAAACAGTTCACACAAGCAGGTCGTTACATCATCCCATTCGCTGATTTAACGCTACGTACCAAAGCAGGCGTTCGTACGGGTGAGTTGGTCACGCTGCAGGGTGAAATCTGGATGCTCTACATTCAACTTAAATCGAAATCAGGTGTCGCGGCTCCGAGCATCAAAGCTCGCGCTCATACAACAGCGGCTCAGTCTCGCCGTATTTACTTACCGCGCCTTTACTCACTGACTTGGTATGCGGCAGCGTCCGGTCGTACACCGTTTGATTTTGCCGAGCGTTCACCGTTCCTTTCAATCAAGCGTATCCACTTCAAAGACTCAACCATTGAGCGCGTTCGCGTGATGCGTGACGAGCGTGAAGAAATCAACGTGTCAAAAGCGGATAACGCATATGACTTGGCTGTGGCTGGTCTTGAGCAAAATACGGGTTGGTTCTCTTTGGACTTCATTCGTACGGGTTTCGGTGTTGAGGGGCGCTTGCCAACCAACGCGGCTAACCAACTTCAATTTGAACTTGAAAAATCAAGTGCGGGTAGTGTTCCGGTGATTATCGAAGCCATTGAACAAGTGGGCGAGATTAACCCGCAAGGGGCGTAAATCATGGATTGGTTCAACGATATTTTGGAAACGGGCGGTGAGCTGATTGGCGGTGCTGTCGATACCGTGGGTGAGTTGGCGGGTGGTGTCATTGATTTGAAACTGCAACAAGAAACGAATCGCGCAACATCGGCAGACCCAAGCACACACCGCGCTGAAGAAAACAACTATCAACAACCTAACGGCGATGTAGTAACGCCAGTGATTCCGCAACCTAATTACGCGATGTATGCAGCGGTTGGCGGTGGCGTTTTGCTGCTGCTTGGCGTGGTTTACTTAGCCGCAAAGAAAGGGGGTTAATGTGCCTTTATTAATTCCGGTCTTTGCGGGTGCGGCGGGCTTATGGGGCGGCTTTGTCATCAGTGATGGTACAAAGCGCCTTTCATGGCTGATTGTTTTAGGTTTAGTGGTGTTCGGATTGTTCAAAATGGGGGTGATTTAGATGCTACCTGGTCTAGGTTCTTTGACGAACAGCGGCTCAATGCCTATTACTGGCGGCGCCGCTACGGCAACCGCCACCAATACCACCAACGCGGGGCAAACTGTTGGTGGGATTAGCATGGGTTCGAGCAATCGAGGCGGTGTTAATCCTTGGGTAATCGGCGGTATTGGCGCACTGGTCTTGGCTTATGTGGTGCTTAAAAAATGATTGAATTGGTTTCTGATAATCCCAGCGCATTAAAGCGTTTGAAAGTCGCGTTCAGAGCTTGCCCGCAAGACTTTGCCAAGTTGCAAGGAGAAGTGAAAGCAGGGCGCGTCAGCGTTTACGAGTTAAGTGGTGATAGTTACCGCGTAACTGTGGCGGGCGAGATTGACGGTGATTCTTACTTCTTATGGGGCGTATCAGGTCGCGGGGTTGTACCTGCTATGCGTGAACTCTCGAAGTACGTCAAAGAGTCCGGCCTAACGTCTATCAGCGCAGAAACCTATTTTCCATTGGTGGCTAAATTGTGTCGCCGCCTAAGCACTAAAGAACACGAACGCGGGGATGTCACTCGCATGGAAATGAGGGTTTAGTTATGGGCGGTAAGTCCAAATCAAGCAGTTCAAGTAATACCACCAATGTCACAGGTCAAAATGCCATTAGCGGCGACAACCTTGGGACAGCTATCAGTGGCGTGAACAACTCAACGATTAACGTGGAATCGGTCGACCACGGCGCGGTGCAAGGTGCGTTAAAACTTGGTGAGGAAATTATTTTTTCCGCTGAAAGCATGCATGAAACGAACGCCGAGTATTTAGCGAAACTCAACGGGCAAAGCATGCAATTTGCCAACGCTTCATTGGAAGAATACAGCGCAACCAATAGCGAAAACTTGCAGATGATGGCGGGGCTTGCGGGCAATCAAGCCGCGCAGAATTCTGAAAGCCTAGGTGCTGTTATGGAACTTGCAAAGTTCAATCAGGACAGCGGCCAAAGTGAGCAAAGTGAAATGAATTTGTATTTGATGATGTTCATTGCGGCGGTTCTGGGATTTGTAACCTATAAGGCGGTGCGCTAATGGAATTTGAACTGATTCAAGGGCAGAAAATCCCTGTCACGCTGGATTCTGAGTGGATTTTCGTTGAGCACGCCACAGGTAAAGTTCAGTTTGAAATTGAAGCAACAGGTCAAATTTTTTCGCTAACTCAAAAGTCACTCTACAAATACACAGGCACTCGATTTGGGCGCATTTTTGTATCTGGCGTTGGTCGCTTGGTGTTTGAACACGGTGTAGGAAGTTTCACGCCGTCTATGGAAGGTCAAGCCGTCACGGTGAGTACCATGCCAGCGATTCAACTGGCCGAGAATCAACAAATCAAAGCCTTGATTGAGGCTTTGCCGTTAATTGGTTTACAGCCTGACCAGCGCATCCATGTAGACAGCATACCGGAATTGATACTCGCGGCAGGTCAGCGCGTGGCTATTGATTCGATGCCTGTCATGCGTATGGCTTCCAATCAAGTGATTGGCTTTCAAGCCTCCAATCTACTGGCAAGCCAAAAACAGGTCATGCCGTATTCATTGCCTAGAAATAATGACCGCCGCAACTTGGTGCTATCCGCGCCGAAAAGTAATGTCGGGGTGATTGTGGTCAATGGCGGGTATGAATTGGAAGCGGGCGAAAAGCTAGAGTTGGCAACGCGAGAAGCGGTGACCTTTACAGGTGACGACACCGACCATATCAGCATTATTGAAGTGTGAGACAACCATGAATCCAATTATTGAAAACATGCCGCAAGGCAATGAACGTAACAAAATCGAATATCTGGCAAGCCTTATTGAGAATTTGAAAGAAACTGTGGAAACCGTGGCGACAGTGCCGTTAATTCCAAAGTTGCCCGAGCATCCTACAGTGTCCGCTGACGATGATGTTGTCGTTTATTTTAATACCACAGATAAGCACTTCTATGGTTTTAACGGCGCAGAATGGCGACAGCTGGATAACGAACCATTACCCATGGTGGCGCGTTACTTATGGGCAACCAGTTACTTTCAACTCAAAACCAAAGGGCGAATTTATCGAAATGATGAGATCTCGTTTTCTTTCCAAGCGCCGAACGCCGATGAATTCTATTGCGCCACCGATGAGCTGTTAATCATGTCACCAAACATCACGATTTTGCGTGATGGTGCGGTGTATGGCTCTCAAGTCGGCAACTACAACGAATCCACGCCTAATACCATTTGGTATCAAACAGGGCGAGAGATTATCTATCTTGATGGTGTTGAACTGCCGTCCGGTAGTGTTCTACCAACAGACGGCGCGGAGCATGAGTTTCTGTATCGCTACATCAGAAACCCAGAGCGACCACTCGAAGACGACCACTTGGATTACTGGGATACGCAATATTCCATGATGCGCGTGAACATCAAGGCGTGGGACTTACGTTACAACACCCGAGACATGCAGCACCATTTCCCAATGGATGAAGAATCAGGAAGTGCCATTAAAAACATGGCTCATTCTGACGGCTCGCAAGACAGCGCGATTCAGCTATTTGTGGCAGAGAACTGGAGCTAATTATGCGCTTGTACTTACTCATTTTCATTTTATTTGGAGGGTTCTTATTCGTCATGACTAAGAAAACTATTCGCGGCATTCGTAACAACAATCCACTAAACATTCGTAAAGGTAACAACTGGCAAGGCGAAAGTTCGGTGTCACGAGATACGGCATTTGAAACGTTCAAGCACCACAAGTTCGGTTTTCGAGCGGGCGCTAAGGTCATGCGGAATTATCAACGGTTGCATGGTTTAGACAACCTAGGCGAAATGATTAACCGCTTTGCACCGCCAGTCGAAAACGACACCAAGAACTATGCGCAGTTCGTGGCGAAACAGGTCGGCGTGGGCGTGAATGAATCTATCAACTTGCAAGACGATGAGCTTTTAGCTGATGTGCTTCATGCCATGTCGATTATGGAAGTGGGTCACCATTACTCACGAGCTGACGCCATGCAAGGTGTCAAACTAGCATAAGGAGTGCAACATGATATTTGAAAACTCAACCTTTAAAGGCTTGGCATTGTTGGGTTCAGTGGTTGCTGCTGTTACTGGGTATGGTCATTTGTTCAGTGTCGAAGTGACGGAAACAGGCGTTAATTACGGCGGTGCGGTTGGTTTGGCCATTCCTGCGGTGCTGGGCGTATGGGAAGCTTTACCTGACTCATGGAAACCAGAAAAAAGAGCAGGGGATGTGTATGGAAAGCGTGATATTTAGCGCCCTAAGTGACTGGGGTTTTTCACCTCAGTTCTTAGCGTTAGCGGGCTTGATGGTGGTGAACTTGAGAAACCAGAACCACATTATCAAAGAAATCACCAAGGGCATGAGAAACGTATCTGACCGTGTTTTAGTGCTCGAAACCAAACAAAATGAAAGCACTTAACTTGTAAAATGATGTTGATAAAGGGCTAGGGCATGCGAGCCGATTCAAACCCTACCTATTAATAATTCACACAGTATTAATTAGGCTGATAAGTTACTTGTGTTTATTCACATCCTTGTTAACGAAACAGTGCTCCTTTGCTTGCTGCACTGGAAACCAAAAGGCGAACTCATTGATTGAGTTCGCCTTTTTTATAGTTAACTAGCCATATGCACTATTTGGCTAGCTATCTTCACTTTGATTTTTCTTATCTTCAAGAGATAGGGTTTCTCGATTAACTTCAATCTTACGATTAACTTCTTCTATTTTATTGGCTACGTTTAATTCATCTTTGTTCTTGGTCTCAGGGTTACAAATACATTGTATATCTCCTCCTGAGGCTATAAATAAGTCAAGTTCTTTAACTGCTCTTCTTAATTCGGCTACTGAGCTACTTTCGTCTTCACTATCAAGTAACTTTTTGGCTACCTTATCATGAAGTTCATCTTCCTTCTTTTTGGCTTCGTCTTCTGCAATTTTGATAGCAGCATCTATCGCTTTTTGAGATTCTTGATTGTTGATAGTGCCTCTTAATTTTTTAAGTCCTTCATAAGCAACTTTAGTTTCGATTACGGTCGCCCCTGCATCTAAAAGGTGGTTTATTGCTTCACCAATCATATTAATAGTTTCGATATTGGCAAGTAAGTCGACCAATATTGAACCATTACCAGCACCAACAACCTCCATATCTTCAGGGGAGTGGCCATTCGCCATAGAGAAGCCTCTACCTATCGTGTGCCATTTACTTGCCCATTGCTGAAACTCAACAACATTAGAAATTGAAGCACCGTTGTCAAAATGAAGACGAGTCAAAATTTTGCCATCTTTAGTCGGTAAATCAGAACCTTGTTCCTCAATATCGTTGACAGGTAAAATATCAAGAAGAGTTGTAAAATTCGCCTTAGCTGTAAGAAATATCTGATATGACTGTTTTAGTATTCCTGCACTAATATTAGGGTCGCCGTTTAGATGCAAAACTTGAGATAGGGAGTCTTGAGATTTGGATAACAATAGAGAAAGCCCAACGCTCTCTAAGTATTGCATTTGGGTATCAGACAGTGGTTTGAAATTTACCTTTTTTAAAGTGTTTAATAAGTGATCCACTGCTGCTCTAATTCTTTCTTGTTTAGTAGCTTTTCTTTTCGAGTTGGCAGCACTATCTAAGTAGTTGATAGAAATTTTAAGTGCTTCATCGAGATTAATAAAGTGGTTAGTTTCTATGAACCATTTTGATAGCGACCTTAGTTCTGAAATATTCATTGTTACTCCTTATAATTTTCAAAGGACATTATCAGAATAAGTAATTGAAAAAAATGGTTATCTTTCAAAGTTTATGAATAAAATAAGGAATTTAGCTTAGTTTATGCTTGCTCGGTATCCACGGGGCAGATTTCATTCGGCGCCCGCCACGAAATGGCAGTAGGTTATCTTTCGCGGGTTGCATGATTGGGTTATCAATGCGGCCATGTAATTCAACAAGCTGACGGTGCTCATCACGCCAATATACGAAGCTGTCCAATTCCTTTGGGCTAAATTCTCGGCTTTCGGGTGTGATGAAGACACCACGAGCTTCATCAATTCTAAAACCACGCCAACGAATATCATTAGGTAAGTAGCCAAGCGCTTTAATCAACAGTAGCTTTTCAGCCATTGGATTTATCGCAACGGTGCCATCTAGCCAGCGGCGAACGGTAGCTACATTGACATGAAAGTACTCAGAGCCTTCACGAATCGAACTGAATTCACGCCAGAACAATTCCTTGAACGAATGATGAAACATGAAGCGCCTCACAAAGTGGTTAGCGAACAAAAAATAATTTTCGGCTACAAAAAGTAAAACCGAACGCGACATTTTGCAGCAGTCCATTTTTGGGGTGCAAAACGATAACCGTCGAAAGTTTAACGCTGACAACCATAGCTAACTCAAATGACTTGAATAGACATCAAGTGGAATAGTGCGTGAGAGTTATCAAAGACTTACAAAAACAAACCCCAAGTTTTTACTAACCATTTCAGTATGTTAAAAATCAATACCTCAGTGCGTATTATGTATATTATGTTAAATGGTGTTTGGTATTTATAAGGCAGGTATCTTTGTGCGATGCCCTGCCTCTTGTTTATCTACCAAATCGATGTTCTATTTAACAGTAAGGCTATTTACCATAAAATACCTAATAAACATATTTCCTAATCTTCGATTAAGAATACGTTTATTAGACTTCAAGCATTAATCGATCAATTGCTTCTGTGATCTCTTTAGTTCTTACTGGCTTGGTCACGAAATCATTCATGCCGACATCTAAGCACGAACATTTGTCTTCTACTGATGTGTGTGCTGTTAGCGCAACGATTGGTGTTTTGATGTTTGCGTCTCTCATGTATTTGGTTGTGGTTAATCCATCCATGACCGGCATCGACACATCCATTAAGATAATGTCTATTGATTCGTTGCCTCTTTCAATAAAGCCAATCGCTTCTTCACCATTACTTGCGATGAAAACCTCGTGGCCTTGTCTTGTAAGGATTAACTTTATCACCATTTGATTCGTTGGATTGTCTTCGACAACTAACACGGAATAACGGCTTCTTAACTCTCGTGAAGATTCGTCTTCTTTGTTAGCCAGATTATTCGTAACTCTAGTAAGCACTGGCAACTGTACTTCGAATTTGGAGCCTTTTCCAGGCTCACTCTTTACCGATATGCGCCCGCGCATCAGTTCAACCAGTCTTTTAGTGATGGCCAAGCCTAAACCTGTGCCACCAAATCTACGTGTGATTGTGCTATCAGCTTGCACAAATGGACTGAACAGCGACGAAAGTTGTTGCGAGCTAATGCCAATCCCTGTGTCTTCCACCGTTATATAGAAAGAGCTCTGCTGGTACTTTATAGAAACATGGACATGCCCACGCTCAGTGAACTTAATCGCGTTACCGATCAAATTAAATAGGATCTGTGCCAAGCGACTTGGGTCGATGTAATGAAGTTCACCTTCAGGGATATCGCTAGTTACTGTTAGTGGCAAACCTTTATCGTCTGCTGTCTTCTTTTGTTCAGATAATACAAAAGTTACAGTGTCTCTTACGTTGCTCCATTGAGGAGCCAACGAGAAACACCCAGATTCAATCTTAGAAAAATCCAATACGTCACTGATAATTGCCAGCAATAGCTCAGATGATGTGCTCATATTAAGCAGTATAGACTGTTGTTCTTCGTTCAATGATGTTGATTTTAGGGCGTCTATTAGGCCAATTATGGCATTTAGCGGTGTTCTTAATTCATGACTCATCATCGCGAGGAATTCAGACTTGGCCTTGTTGGCTCTTTCTGCGTCTTTTCTTGCTGTGACAAGCTCTGCGGTACGTTCTCGAACGGTTGCTTCAAGCTTTTCTTTGTTCTCAATATCGAAAACAGCACGCTCTATCAACGGTCGAAAACGGTTTAGTGTGGCCTTAGTTTCAATACTAAAGTGCTTGGTATTCGAGTGGATAAAGATGATGACGGATTGTGTTAGTCCGCTATCGATACCAGTAATTAGAACAGAGTTGATTTGATCGAGGATAATGGGATGTAAGGAATTGAATTCACCCAGAGACTTGGGTTCAAAAAGGATGGCGCATTCTCCATTGATCACTCGAGATAACTTGCCACAATCACTCCAATTCATCTGTTCGAAGACTTTGTTATTGCTTAGCAGGGTTTTGAAACTGCCTTCGTTCCCTACCCTTGATACCACGATAAAGTCATCAAACTTAATGTATTTTTTGAGCACGAACTCGAGACTGGAGAATATCTCAGATATGTTACTTGCCTTACTGATCGCAGAGATGGTTGATAAGATCACCCTGTTCTCTTCAGCCAGCTTTCGCTCACGGGCTTTTAGTTTTTGCAGTTCAATACGTGCTTCTTGCAGCGCTTCTTGACCTTCAGAACCCATTACTTTTTCAACCTATAAAACGTTGCAGACGATACCATTAAATTCCCGTGTGCATTCTCGCCACCAGAGAGCCTGCCTTGTTCACCAAACGTAAATGGACATATGTATGGGAGCCCGTTAAGTGCTTGATTTATTTGGTCACAAACCTCATCCATATCTTGTTTAAGGTTCAACATTGGGCCTGCACAAAAGATATTGATCGCCCCTAGTTTCTCTTCAAGATCCATGTCGTTGTAGTATGAGGAGTGAATGATATTCGCGGCGCGGCTAATCAACTGCTGCTTAGACCCTTGCATCAGGTAGATGGTGTCGCCTTCACTGATGTCTGTGAACAGCTCAATCCCATTACACTCCGTCTCTCTGATCGAATGAGACAATTTGAAATATGGGTAATCGTAAGAAGAGCCGACTTTCCTGCCTAATGGGTAGACTGACGACTTTTCGAATATGTAGCCATCATCACTGCCATCTAAGTGGAAATTAGTCCATTCGTTGTAAACGGTGACGGCTGGCCTGTGGTCTATCTCCAACAAAATTCGGTTTCTTACTTTGGTCACGGTGCCTGAATACCGCGTAGGCGTATGACCCGCGCTGAAAGAGGAATAGATGGACTGAGACGCAAACACTACCGTTAAAGACACACCATTTATAGACAGCGACTCTTCGGTGAAGATACTCCAATTTCCGGAAACCTGGTTGTCTGCAGCACTGCCACCAATAATTGGCACTTCAGTACCAAATTTCTTATCGATAGCCGCCATCACCTTTTCTTCGTTACCCGGTGTGGAATGCAGCAAGATAAGATCAGGAATTTCACCTTCTCGGTTGGCGTTCTTGAGTGCTTTGTCTATCGCGCTGAAGGTACTGCGGTCTATGGAGTCGCTGAAATGTTCGATTCCCGTACCATAGGCGTTGATCCCCGAGTCATGAATAATGAGGACGCCAATGACTGGACCAGAATGAAAACCAGTTTCGGTCATAATGCCGTGACAAGTAGTACAGCCATGTATGGGAGTGTTCGGGAGAGCATCTACGAAATATCTCTGCACAGCGAGTGTCGAATACTCTTCTGTGCAGTAGCAAATAAGACAAGCAATATCGTCAGGGTTTTCCACCCCGCTGAGCAACTCATCTACTGCGATTTTATCGTCTAGGGAGTAAGAGACTTTTGATAGAAATTTCATAGATTCTGGGTAACTTTATTAATGCTCTCTTTATAACACTTTAATGCATTGTGTTTCACTGATTTGGTACATGTTTCTATCAAAAGAACCGAGGTGTGCCCCAGTTTCTCTCTGTTACTCCTTAGAAAGGTTTACAGAAAACGTGCTCACCTGTTGTGGAAATGTAACCGTTATTGAGGAGGTCTTATCACTAGTTTGTAACAGCCAATTTGATGGTCCTTTTTCTTCCAGAATTCCGCTTTCATTATAGCTAATGATAAATTTGCCAGTTTTAGATGTTTCGATCGAATACCCTAGGTTATTGCTTGAAACTGAAACATTATGATTATCAATACCAAATTTACAAGGTTTTGAAACTATACAGTTTACTGTTTCGTTATTATCGTATGTTACTGTTCTCCAAGTAAATGCAGCTATTAAAATAACCAACATGACGATAATTTGAACAAGCCTGCCTTTTGTTAGCTTTTGTGCCGCCATTATAATCTTTACTCCTTGTTACAAAGTTCAAAGTTTTTAAATAAAAATCCAATTCCAGACCAAGCGTAAGGTTACTACTCTGTCATTGATTTGTTAATTCAAGTATAGTGTCGCGTTGAAAATGCCACTTTTTTTTAAAATCAGCAAGTGGAAATAAAGCCCTGAATAGGCTGAATTTCCTTTTCTAATTTGGGTGGCATTACGACGTGAGTCGTGTTGGAAGTAAAGTGTAGTAAATAAGAAATTGGAAGCATGCAAATGAGCCAAGAAAAGCAGCTTGAACAAAACTACAACTATACGGTCGTCCGTCAATTTACCCTAGTTACAATTTTGTGGGGTATTGTCGGTATGGGCGTTGGTGTTTTGATTGCCGCTCAATTAGTTTGGCCACAGCTAAACTTTGATACGCCGTGGTTGACGTACAGTCGTTTACGTCCCCTGCATACTAATGCGGTTATTTTTGCGTTCGGTACAAGTGCGCTGTTTGCAACATCATATTATGTTGTACAACGTACCTGTCAGACGCGTCTCTTTGGTGGCCCTCTCGTAGCCTTTACCTTTTGGGGTTGGCAAGCGATTATCCTGTCCGCTGCAATTACTTTACCGTTAGGTTTAACCTCTGGTAAAGAATACGCAGAACTTGAATGGCCAATCGATATTGCTATTACTCTTGTGTGGGTAGCTTATGCGGTCGTGTTCTTCGGAACCATGATTAAACGTAAGACATCGCACATTTACGTAGCAAACTGGTTCTTCGGAGCCTTCATTATCACGGTTGCCGTGTTGCACATCGTTAACAGCCTAGCTGTTCCTGTCTCTGCGTTTAAATCGTACTCGATTTATTCCGGAGCGATCGATGCAATGGTGCAATGGTGGTACGGACACAATGCGGTAGGCTTCCTATTGACAGCTGGTTTCCTAGGCATGATGTACTACTTCGTTCCTAAACAAGCTGGTCGCCCTGTTTACTCTTACCGTTTGTCGATTGTTCACTTCTGGGCTCTCGTGTCTCTGTATATCTGGGCTGGTCCTCACCACCTACACTACACTGCACTTCCTGACTGGACTCAATCTCTAGGTATGGTTATGTCTTTGGTTCTGTTTGCTCCATCTTGGGGTGGCATGATCAACGGTATTATGACTCTATCTGGTGCGTGGCATAAGCTTCGCTACGACCCAATCCTACGTTTCCTAATCGTTTCTCTATCATTCTACGGCATGTCGACTTTCGAAGGCCCAATGATGGCAATCAAAACGGTTAACGCACTATCTCACTACACGGACTGGACTATCGGTCACGTTCACTCTGGTGCGTTAGGTTGGGTTGCAATGGTTTCTATCGGTTCGGTTTACCACTTAGTTCCTAAACTATTTGGTCAAGAGCGTATGTACTCTGTATCCCTAATCAATGTTCACTTCTGGTTAGCAACGATTGGTACGGTTTTCTACATTGTAGCAATGTGGATCTCTGGCGTGATGCAAGGTCTGATGTGGCGTGCAGTTAACTCTGACGGTACATTAACTTACAGCTTCGTTGAATCTGTAGAAGCGTCTTACCCGTTCTACTTTGTACGTTTCTTAGGTGGTTTCATCTTCCTATCTGGTATGTTCTTAATGGCATACAACACGTACAAAACTGTTTCTGCACCTAAAGATAGCCTTAAAGCTATCCCTCAACCGGCTTAAGGAGATTTAGAATGAGCTCAAATTCAAATAATCGCCATGAGTTGGTAGAGAAGAATGTTGGCCTACTAGCGATTCTTATCGTTATTGCTATCAGTTTTGGTGCTTTAGTAGAAATTACCCCACTTATTTTCCAAAAGCAGACTACTGAACCTGTAGAAAATCTACGTGTTTACTCTGCTCTGGAAATGGAAGGTCGTGATATCTACATTCGCGAAGGTTGTAACGTATGTCACAGCCAAATGATTCGTCCTTTCCGCTCTGAAACTGAACGTTACGGTCACTACTCTGTAGCTGGCGAAAGCGTTTGGGAACACCCATTCCTATGGGGTTCTAAGCGTACTGGTCCTGATTTAGCGCGTGTTGGTGATCGTTACTCTGATGAGTGGCACCGCGTTCACCTTATCGACCCTCGCGAACTTGTTCCTGAATCAAACATGCCTGGTTTCCCATGGCTTGCTGAGAATGTACTTGATGGCAAATTGACTAAACAGAAGCTTGAAATCTTCCGTAATCAATTTGGTGTTCCTTACACAGACGAACAAATTGCTAACGCTAAACAAGATGTTGAAGGAAAAACAGAGATGGATGCAATCATCGCTTACCTTCAATCGCTTGGCCACGCAATGAAATAAGGAATAATTATGGACATTATTACATTTCAAAGTGTTTGGACTGTTACTGTTTTTGCTTGTTTCATCGGCATCGTTTGGTGGGCTTTCGGTAAAAATCGTAAGTCGCGCTTCGACGAAGATGCAAACCTAGTGTTCGCTGATGAAGCACCTGCGAAAGATAAAAATCAAGGAGTGACGAAGTAATGAGTACATTCTGGAGTATTTGGGTAACAGTAATCACAATCGGTACATTGATTGGCTGTGCAGCCTTACTTCGTTGGTGTTCCAACGATAAAACAGGTGTAGAAGAAGGTCAGGATATGGGCCATGAATACGATGGTATTCGTGAGCTTAATAACCCGCTACCTAAATGGTGGACATACCTTTTCGTTAGCACAATTGTGTTTGCAGCTGTTTATCTAGCTCTATACCCAGGCCTTGGCAACTTTAAAGGTCTACTAGGTTGGACGAGTTCAAACCAAACAGTTCGTAGCGTAGAAGAGTCTCGCTCTGCAATCGCTGCTGCGCAAGCCAACAAACAGTTAGACGCATACGCGAAAGAGCTTGATGATGCAGACACCTACTTTGGTGAAGCATTCAGAAAGCTAGCTCACGACGAAAATGGTCTACGTTCCGTCCCTGACATTGCATCAGATGCTGATGCAATCAAAGTGGGCCAACGTTTGTTCCTACAAAACTGTTCTCAGTGTCACGGCTCTGATGCACGTGGTCAGAAAGGTTTCCCGAACCTAACTGATGACGCATGGTTATATGGTGGTGAACCACAAGCTATCGTTACTACCATCATGCATGGTCGTGTCGGTCAAATGCCAGGTTGGAAAGACGCTCTTGGCGAAGAAGGCGTAAAAGAAGTAGTTAGCTACACGCTTAGCCTTTCTGGTCGTAGCGTAAACGCACGTGAAGCAGAGGCTGGTAAAGCTCGCTTTGTAGTGTGTGCAGCGTGTCACGGTACTGATGGTAAGGGTAACCCTGCTGTTGGCGCCCCTGACCTGACTGACCGCGACTGGCTATTCGGCGATTCTCGCGCTGATGTGACGGAAACAGTCATGTACGGACGTTCTGGTGTAATGCCGGCTTGGAAGGACATCCTCGGTGAGGATAAGGTTCAGCTCGTCTCTGCCTACGTCTGGAGCCTCAGCAACTCAGATAAAGAGTAACATAATAATAACAGCCCCTTCTTAAGGGGCTGTCTTTCTTTTACAGTTATAACCTTAAGTGTTTGTAAAAATTAGTTTTATTTCATTGTATATATTGAGAATAATAATATGGAACAACCTTGGTATAAGCAGTTTTGGCCGTGGTTTTTGATCTTCCTAACCGTTGGCGTTTCTATGCTAACATTGGTTCGAGTCGCGATACTTACCAACCATTCAGTTAACGTTGTCACTGAAGATTACTATAAAAAAGGTAAAGGTATTAATGTCGACATTTCGAAAGTAAATGTTGCTAAAGAGCTTGGCTTATCAGCTTCAGTTAGCGAGAAAGGTAACTCAGTTATCATTACTCTCGACAAAGGCAAACTAGACCACTTCCCTGCTATTAGCGCAATGTTCGTGCACCGAACGTTGCCTGACCGTGATTTTACTCAGCTACTGACCGCTGATGCGAGAGGCAACTACACGTTGACTCTGGATCATGAAATGCAAGGTCCATGGTTTATCGAGCTTTCTCCGCATGATTCTGAATGGTTAGTGCAAGGTCGCATGAACTTCCCTATTGATACTCCTACTCAACTAACGAACTAAATCTTATGTGTGAATCCTGTTATCACTGCGGTGAAGATGTACCAGCGGAAACGGATTTTAAAGTAGAAATCTTAGGATCGGTGCGACCTATGTGTTGTCCGGGTTGCGAAACCGTAGCCCAGACAATCGTTGATAGCGGTCTGGTCTCTTACTACCAATATCGTACCGCTCCAGCTGAAAAAGCGGATCTCGTGCCAGAGCAGCTTCTGGCACTCAGTCATTACGACAACGAAGATGTTCAATTGGAGTTCGTCCGTAACTCTGAAAACACCTCTGAAGTGACATTGTCACTAGAAGGTGTCTCTTGTGCTGCTTGTGCTTGGCTTATTGAAAAGCAAGTCTCTTCAAAGTTAGGGGTTGTTAGTATTCGTGTTAATACCACGACTAACCGCGCCCTGCTCAGTTGGGACAACACTCAGACGAAACTGAGCGAGCTGTTGTCTGCAATACATACCTTAGGCTACAAAGCCGCACCTTTTGAGGCTGATCAACAAGAAGCCGCCTATCATCGATCGATGAAGAATTATCTCTATCGTCTTGGTATTGCTGGTTTAGCAACCATGCAGGTCATGATGCTGGCTGTGGCGTTGTATCTTGAAGTCTTCGGTAACCTTGAGCCCGAATTCAAAAGCTACTTCCGTTGGGTGAGCTTAATCTTTGCAACACCGGTTCTGCTCTACTCTGCATTGCCTTTCTATATCAACGCGTGGCGTAGCCTCAAAGGTCGAACATTGGGTATGGATGTACCTGTGTCGATCGCTCTTTTGTTTGCCTACGTTGCAAGTTTGGTCGCAACGGTGACAGAGAAAGGTGAAGTATTCTTCGAATCTATCTCGATGTTTACCTTCTTCCTACTGCTTGGTCGTTTCCTTGAAATGCGCGCTCGTCGTAAAGCCGCCGCTGCTAGTGGTAACCTGCTTAAGCTCGTTCCTGCTATGGCAACAACGTTAGATGGCGAACAAGTTCCAGTCAAAACCTTAAAAGTTGGCGACCAAATTCGCGTTCTACCGGGTGAGCACATTCCTGCCGATGGCAAAGTATTGTCTGGCAGAGTTCATATCGATGAATCGATGCTGACTGGCGAATCTATCCATGTGGTCAAAAACGAAGGCGATACCGTCTTTGCTGGTACATTGAATGGTGATGAATCATTTGAATTGGAAGTAATGACGTCAAAAGCGGATTCGGTTATTTCCAATATCGTTCGCCTGCAAGACGAAGCGCAATTGTCTAAACCCCGCATTGCAGAAATTGCTGATGTTGTGGCTCGATACTTTGTTGCGGTGATCTTAATCATCTCATTCGGTACTTGGTTTTACTGGCACCAAACACGACCAGAAGACGCTTTCTGGATCATGCTTTCGGTATTGGTAGCAACGTGTCCTTGTGCTCTGTCACTGGCAACACCGACGGCGATTACTTGTTCAACGTCTCGCATGGGTAACTTCGGTATTTTGCTGCGCAAAGGCCACGTATTCGAAACCTTGTGCAAAGTGAATCACTTGATCATCGATAAAACAGGTACATTGACTGAGGGTGATATTCGTATCAGCCAAGTTGAAACCTTCGCTGAACTTGATAAAGACACTTGTCTCAAAGTAGCGGCGAGCCTGGAACAACACGCTAACCACCCTATCGCTAAAGCGTTCAAGACTCATCTTTCTGATGAGATCGAAGTAGAGTCAGTTAATAACGTGATTGGTTCAGGTATCACTGGTGAGTGGAATGGCCAAGAAGTTGCGATTGGTAGTAGTGAATTCATTCTAGGTGAAGCTCAACCATCGGAAAGCAACGGCATTTACTTGTCGATGGCGGGTCGTCATATCGCTACATTTACTTATGAAGATCCAATCCGTAAAGAAAGCATCGAGTTTATTAAGCAATTTAAAGAAGCGGGCATCAAAACAACTCTGCTTACTGGCGATTCTTTGATTAACGCGAAGCCTGTTGCTGAAGAGATTGGTATTACTGATATTGTTGCTAACGCGAAACCTGAAGATAAACTTGCTTACCTGAACTCTCGAGATGCAAGTGACATTACCATGATGGTTGGCGATGGCATTAACGATGCCCCTATTCTTGCAGGTGCCCACCTTTCTGTCGCTATGGGCGGCGGTACAGACGTGGCGAAAGCTTCTGCGGATATGGTGTTGTTGGGTGATAAGCTTGATAGATTACTTAAGTCGCGTACTTTGGCGTTAAAAACGCGTAAGATAATTCGTGAAAACCTAGCATGGTCATTGGGATACAACCTACTCATCCTTCCATTGGCCGTTGCGGGTTTGGTTGCTCCATACATTGCCGTTGTGGGCATGTCTGCCAGCTCTATTATTGTTGTGTCTAACTCGTTAAGGCTTTTAAAAGAGCAAGGTAAATAATGGAAAGTTTATACATTCTGATCCCCATTGCGATTGTTCTGGTGTGCATCGCTGTTGGTATTTTTCTATGGGCGGTGAAGAGCGAACAGTTTGAAGACCTAGAACGTCAAGGTCACAACATTCTGTTTGATGAAGACGAAAAGGCTCACAACCATTCTGATAGCAAACCTGTCAAGAATGAGAAAGCTAACGGCGAGAGCCAAACTAACGTAGACAAAAAGAACGATGACGCCTGATTGGATCGGAGCCTTTGTTGTTGGATTGATCGGCGCAGGTCACTGCATGGGAATGTGTGGTGGTATTGCGTCGCTTCTTTCGATTGGCAACAGTAAACCTTCCCCTGTTATTCCCCTACTTTATAACCTAGGGCGCTTGCTAAGTTATGCCGTGATTGGTGGTGTGATTGGCGGTGCAATCTCTTCGATAGGTCAGCTAAGCGATTTTAACGCTCTGCTAGGTTGGCTGCGATTATTTGCAGCTGGCTTTATGATCGTCTTAGGTTTGTATATCGGTAAATGGTGGTTCGGCTTGTTGTTCTTTGAAAAAGTCGGGCAGAAACTATGGCGCTATATCTCTCCTTTAGGTAAATCATTTCTACCCTTGAAGCACCCTAGCCATGCTTTGCCGTTTGGCTTTATTTGGGGTTGGCTACCATGTGGCTTAGTTTACTCAATGCTTACGTGGGCGGCCGTATCAGGAAGTTGGTACAACGGTGCCGGTATCATGCTTGCTTTCGGTTTAGGTACGCTTCCAGCAATGCTCACAGTAGGCATGGGCGCTAATTTCCTCAAAAAACTGCAACAAGCTGACTTATTTCGCCAATTAGGCGCAATTTTAATCCTCCTTTACGGTTTCTATACCGGATATATGGCATTGCAGCTCATTATTTATACCGTATAGGTAATCTTTAAATCCGGTTTTTTTACTACCCAACTGGATAAAGGAATGCTAAAATATTGACGTATATCAAATAGTGAAAGATTGTTATGATTTCTGAAAAGCCTGTGACGAAACGTGTTCAGTCTGGTGGCTGTGCGATCCATTGCCAGGATTGTAGTATTAGCCAGCTCTGTATTCCGTTTACTTTGAATGAATCTGAACTCGATCAACTTGATCAGATCATTGAGAGAAAAAAGCCTATTCAAAAAGGCCAAGAGTTATTTAAAGCCGGTGACGAGCTTAAATCTCTATATGCTATTCGCTCTGGAACGATCAAGAGCTACACGATTACCGAGCAAGGTGATGAGCAGATTACTGCATTCCACCTAGCGGGCGATCTTGTTGGCTTCGATGCGATTACTGGTGACCAACACCCTAGTTTCGCACAAGCGCTAGAAACTTCTATGGTATGTGAAATCCCATATGAGATTCTTGATGACCTATCAGGAAAAATGCCTAAATTGCGTCAGCAAATTATGCGCCTGATGAGTAACGAGATTAAAGGTGACCAAGAAATGATTCTGCTTCTTTCTAAGAAGAACGCGGAAGAGCGCCTTGCTGCATTCCTTTACAACCTTTCTACTCGCTTCTCTCAACGTGGCTTCAGCCCGCGTGAGTTCCGCCTAACGATGACTCGTGGTGATATTGGTAACTACCTTGGTTTGACTGTTGAAACAATCAGCCGTCTTCTAGGTCGTTTCCAAAAAGCAGACATCTTGAGCGTTAAAGGCAAATATATCACTATCGAAGATCACGATGCGTTGATGGAACTTGCTGGCGTTTCAAAAGAATAGTCTAGATATCAATGATGTAGTTCAATAATGAGCTACATCATGTTTCTCTCTTAAAACCTCTTATATTTCTCTTAATCTCTCCATAACTACGCTACATTATTTATATGTTCGGTCTGAAAAGTAGGCTTAGTTATGAGTATCTATAACAAAATTTTAGTTGTCGCAGACATTAATCACGATGAGCAGCCTGCTCTATTTCGTGCTATCCAACTTGCTAAGAAAAGCACCTCAACAAGCCACATCACTTTCTTTTTGTCGATATACGACTTCTCGTATGAAATGACATCTATGCTCTCTATCGATGAAAGAGACGCAATGCGCAAAGGCGTAATTCATCAACGCGAAATTTGGATGAATAAAGTCGCAGAACCTTACCTAGATGATTCTATTGAATTTAATGTACAAGTGGTTTGGCATAACCGCCCATACGAAGCGATCATTGCCGAGGTTTACAGTGGTGAGCACGACATCTTAATCAAAGGTACGCGTAAACACGATACTTTGGAATCTGTCATCTTCACTCCAACCGATTGGCATCTGTTGAGAAAGTGCCCTAGCCCAGTGCTATTGGTTAAAAACGATTTCTGGCCAGATCACGCGAAGATTTTTGCTTCAGTTCATGTAGGTTCTGAAACAGAAGCTCATTTAGAGCTTAACGATACGATGGTCGACAGATTGCTAGAGATCACCGGTCGTTTGGATGCGGAACCGTTCTTGGTGAATGCCTACCCTGTGACACCTGCGAATATTACCATTGAACTGCCAGAGTTTGATCCAACGTCTTATACCGATGCGGTTCGTGGCCATCACTTAACGGCAATGAAAGCATTGCGCCAGAAGCACGGTATGTGTGAAGAACAAACTGTGGTTGAACAAGGCTTGCCAGAAGATGTTATTCCTCGCGTCGCTTCTGAAAATAACGCTGCGATGGTGATTCTGGGTACAACGGGTCGTACTGGCTTGTCTGCCGTGTTTATTGGTAATACCGCGGAACATGTTATCGATAAGATTAACTGTGATGTGTTGGCTCTTAAACCGTCTGGTTACGTCAGCCCACTAGACCCTAACCTTTCGAAAGGTTAGGTCAGGGATAGTTTAACTTATAAAAAAACGCCTCAAGCATTGCTTGAGGCGTTTTTGTTTGTCTGTTGTAGGCGCATCTATTGCTCTACAACGATTATTCTTATTATACGTTCGTTACGTCGATGAACATTGACTCATCGATGTTAGAAGATGAAATTTCAGCTTCTTCGAATTCGTACGCTTTGCGGTCTTCACTACGGTCTAGTGGAAGGTTCACGAAGTCAAACAGCTCGCGGTCAGCCAGTTGGCTTGGACTTACGTTCTGGATTGACTTGAAGATCTTCTCAACACGACCTGGCGTTTTCTTATCCCAATCAATTAGCATCGCTTTAATGTTCTGACGCTGTAGATTCTCTTGAGAGCCACATAGGTTACAAGGAATGATTGGGAACTCTTTATGTTCTGCGTATTTGATTAGGTCCGTTTCACGACAGTAAGTCAGTGGACGAATAACAACGTTACGACCATCATCTGAACGAAGCTTTGGTGGCATAGCCTTTAAGCGCGCACCGTGGAACATGTTTAGGAACATGGTCTCAACGATGTCGTCTAGGTGGTGACCCAGAGCGATCTTAGTTGCACCAATCTTCTCTGCGAATGAGTACAAAGTACCACGACGAAGACGAGAACATAGGCCACACGTTGTTTTACCTTCTGGCACTTTCTCTTTAACCACTGAATACGTGTCTTTATCTACGATGTAGTAAGGAATGTTCAGCGTTTCAAAGTACTCAGGAAGAATGTGTTCAGGGAACCCAGGTTGTTTTTGATCTAGGTTTACTGCCACAACATCAAATTTGATCGGTGCTACTTCACGTAAACGTAGCAAAATATCTAGCATCGCAAATGAATCTTTACCGCCACTAATACATGCCATTACTACGTCATTCTCTTCGATCATGTTGTAGTCGATGATGGCATTTCCAACATTTCTTCTCAGACGTTTCTGAAGTTTGTTGAATTCAAGTGTTTCTTTTCTATTATCGTTTTGGTTCATTGCGACTCTCACACCGTCGTATTACCGACTGTAGATTGCTAGTGGGACTGTTTTAGGGCGTGGATTATACGGATTTTTATTTAATGTTGAAATAGTAACGGCAGGATAAACAAGCTGAGTAATAGAAAGATTCTGCTTTTATTGTTCGATAAGCTCCCTAGCTGGTAGAGAAACGCGGTTTCACATGCTCTCGGTTGGTATCGCAGATAAAGAAAAGCAGCCTGATCTAATTCGATGAGGCTGCTTTAAGATATGTCGTAAAAGCTTAGGGGAATGATTCCGCTAAGCTTTTACTTCACTAACAATGATTCCGTTAAAAACTATTGCGCGGGAATGTACGGCAATACGCGAACTGTTGGTTCTGGTAACGTGATGCTGTCACTTCCATGAAGTTCTTCTAAGGTGAATTTCGCTCGCCCTTCTTTGATTGGTAGTTGCTTACCATTTGAAAGCTCGATGTTGCCTTCCAGCTTATTAGCGAACTCTAGCGTTAACCCTTGGATATCTGGCGTGAACCAACCAGAGAACATGCCGCTGACGTCTTCAAGCATCGCCTGCATCTGTGGCAATAGATTTTCTATCTGTGTAACTTCAACAGTTTCAACTAAAGGCTCTTGAGTCATCACGACCAAAGAATACGCACATTCTTGTTCTTGAGTTTGTACAAAGATAAGAGGGTTTGCTGAACGAAGGTTTTGATCTACCGGTAGAAGCAGTTCATTGGCTGGAGAGACTTTTAGCTCTTCGTAGTGCTCTTCTTTTTCCATCCAAGCTTTGCTGATGTGACAGGTTTGCTGAGCTTGTTGATCAACAAAGAAGACCGCAACTTTGACATCATCATGCCCTTCTTTGGTGTTGTTTTTCAGCTGAGTATAAAGCTTAGAATACGTGAACATGTATTCTTGCGCTGTAGCAGGAAGAGAAACCCCAAGGCTTAATGAGGCTAATAAAGCGAGTGCTGTCTTTTTCATTATTATAATCTTGTCGAAGTTGAGCGTTTATAAATAGAAAGAGCAGCCAATGAGCTGCTCTTTTTGTGATATTACTGGTATAAGCCGACTATCGAAGGCAACCAAGTTGGTATCAAAATGAGTTACTTTTTCCAGTATACCTCGTTGTGACGGATCATAGCTTGTAAATCAGTCACATAGTCGGAACCTCGCTCAGAATATTTTAACAAGCCATTGGTGAGCTCTGTCGCCGTTGCGGTTGTTAAAAGATCATCACCTTGCGCATCAAGTTTTGCACGAATCACTCTTAGATCGGCGTAAGCACGATTACGATTAAGGTTCATGAAATACCGATGTACGGATTCTTGGCTTGAAGAGAATGTTGCGACTTCATGCGAGCTACCTTCGTTACGTTGTAGCGGAACAAGGCCACAACCTTTGGTGTAACACCAGTGTCCAAAATAGTTATTTGCTTTAGTGGCGAAACGAGATGTACCCCAAGCTGATTCATTGGCCGCCTGAGTTAACACAAGCGCTTCAGGTAGCACGTTTACACGATTCAACATTTCTTTCAGCCAAGCGTCATCTAAGCCCGATGAAGGTACAGGCAGGCTATACAGCTTCCCTAGTCTCTTTGCGTATGACGCGTCTTCAGAGTCAACATTGTTCAACCCCGTCTCTGAAAACTTGGTTAGAAACGCACGTTCTTTGGTGATTCGCTTGTTTTCGATGTTGATACTTGGGCGAAGATAAGAAAAGAAGGTGTCTTTCTTTTTATTTACATCTTCAATCGCTGCGAAATCTGGCTTATCAGAAGAGACGGTCAAGTCACCAAAGTTTTGCTCTGAGTCTGGAGCCTTTTGCCCCGCTCGCCTGCGCTCTTCTTCTTGTTGGTAAAGCATTGGGCCAACTAACGAGATCGAGCCAACTAAGGCTAATGCTGTCACTTTTAGCGCAAGTGATTTACTTGCGCTTAATTTAGAGTTGTTATGCATCGAATACCTGTGGGTCTTTATTGTTGCTACCGTTGTGGTCGTCGTCGCTCTTTGGTCTGTCTGACGCGATCAGTTTGAGTTTAATGCCAAACATCTCGCGGTAAAGAATCCCTTTCACGTGGAAGAAGAAAGGTAAAACGAAGATAAGGCCAATGCCGTACATCATTGCCGCGACGATGAACATCAGCATTACTAATAGGTAGATAGAAGCAACGGTGAAGATTTTTTTGTTGACAGCACGCAGAGAAAGCAGCAGCGATTGCATTGGCGGCACTTTCTTATCACAAATCAGCAGAATCGAATGGCTGAACGCCAGTGAGAAGTAGATAGACAAGAACGGCAGAATCATACCTGCGATGCCTTGAAGCATTAGGCTAAACAAAGTCACTAGAATAACCGGAACCGTAAACTGCAAACCTTTACCGATGTGGCGTACTTTGGTTTGTAGGCCAGCGGCGTGACTCATTGCCATTAAACAGATACCCGCATAGATAGGCGCACTGATCACTTCATAGCTAAAGTTCGCGATAAAAATCGATTCAACGATTTGTGGCGTAAACGACTCTGGGTCGATAACTGCATCTAAGATAACCGCGGGATCACCAAGCTGTAGTTTTAGTGCGATATAAAAGATAGCGAGCTGCACAAACATCAAAGCAATAATCGCTGGGGAAAACGAAAGAAAGTGACTTATCGTATGTTTCCAAGCTTCTTGGAATACAGCCGTTGCTTTGAGCTCATAATCGCCAGAAAGTGCACGGTTGATACTACCGCCCAAATTAAAATCTTTTTCGATGTCGTTGTTCATATTGATACCTAGGTGTGCCGATTAAGCGAAGCCACCTAACTTATTGATAAAAAATTACCTTCATTATACTCATATGTCGGATACAAACTAAAATATGAATCTGTAACAAGGCTTGCTTTTGCGTCTTGATGGTTAATAATTAGACACTTGTTAGGGTGTAAACCCAGTAAATAACAGTATGGTAAAGGATGTTTACTTTTACCTGCGAAATTTTTTATCTTCGAAAGGTAAAAAATGCTTTGAATTCACGTTTTTGGTGATTATGATGCGCGCCTTAAAGGTGTATAGCAACAGGTCTCAAATAGAACCAAGGTGGAGAAAAACAGACGTTGAACGCTAAAAAATCAGTAGGAAAGCCAGTAGTACAGCTAACTGGCATCAGTAAAAGTTTCGATGGTAAGGAAGTCATCGGCAATCTGGATTTAAACGTAAATCATGGTGAGTTTCTCACGATTTTAGGCCCATCAGGTTGTGGTAAAACAACCGTGCTAAGAATGATTGCGGGTTTTGAAACGGCAGATAGTGGTCAAATACTATTAGCTGAACAAAACGTAACCCAAGTTCCTGCTGAACAAAGGCATGTAAACACTGTATTCCAAAGCTATGCCCTATTCCCGCATATGACCGTTTTCGACAATGTGGCATTTGGCTTACGCATGCAGAAAGTTCCAAACAGCGAGATTGAACCTCGTGTAATGGATGCTTTGAAAATGGTGCGCCTAGAACAAATGGCACAACGAAAGCCACACCAGCTATCTGGTGGCCAACAGCAACGTATCGCAATCGCTCGTGCTGTCGTTAATAAGCCTAAAGTTCTTTTGTTGGATGAATCTCTATCTGCTCTGGATTACAAACTACGTAAACAGATGCAAATCGAGCTGAAACAATTACAACGCCAACTTGGTATCACGTTCATTTTTGTAACGCATGACCAAGAAGAGGCGCTGTCTATGTCTGACCGTATTATTGTTATGCGTGATGGCGTGATTGAACAAGACGGAACACCAAGAGAGATCTACGAAGAGCCTAAGAACCTATTTGTAGCGCGTTTCATTGGTGAAATTAACGTATTCGAAGCGACAGCGAAATCTCGTCAAGATGAAAAACGCATTGTTGCGACAATCGAAGGTGAAGAGTCCATTATCTATCACGATAAAGACGTAACACCGGGTCAAAAACTGCAAGTATTGCTTCGCCCTGAAGATCTTCGAATCGAAGAAATTAAAGAGTCAGAGCAACGCGGTATTGTTGGCCACATTGTCGAGCGAACCTATAAAGGCATGACATTAGATTCAGTCGTAGAACTTGAATCTGGTATGCGTGTCATGGTTAGCGAATTCTTCAACGAAGATGACCCTGATGTTGATCACTCACTGGGCCAAAAAGTTGCAGTAACTTGGGTTGAGAGCTGGGAAGTGGTATTAGAAGATGAGCAAGAAGTTTAATTTACAAAACGCAATTGTTGCTTTAATCACAGGTTGGTTAGTGTTGTTCGTGATGATTCCAAACATCATGATCATTGGTACTAGCTTCTTAACTCGTGATGAAGCGAACTTGATCGAGATGACCTTCACTCTCGATAACTACGTGCGTTTGGCTGACCCGCTGTATTTTAAAGTGTTGATGCACTCTTTCTATATGGCAATTGTCGCAACCCTACTTTGTTTGATTATTGGTTACCCATTCGCTTACATCGTGGCAAAAATGCCGGCGAAGTGGCGTCCAATCATGTTGTTCCTAGTGATAGTACCATTCTGGACGAACTCTTTGATTCGTACATACGGATTAAAAATTGTACTGGGTACGCAAGGTGTCTTGAACAAAAGCTTGTTAGCGTTAGATATCATTGATAAACCGCTACGTATCATGTACTCAGAAACCGCAGTAATGATCGGTTTAGTGTACATCCTACTTCCGTTTATGATTCTGCCGCTGTATTCAGCGATTGAAAAACTGGACGATACGTATTTAGAAGCGGCTAAAGATTTAGGTGCGAACAAACTGCAAACGCTATTGAAAGTGGTACTACCACTAACAATGCCGGGCATTATTGGCGGCTGTTTGTTAGTGCTACTGCCAGCGTTAGGTATGTTCTACATCTCTGACCTATTAGGCGGAGCTAAGAACCTATTGATTGGTAACGTGATTAAGAGCCAAGTGCTCAACGCTCGAGACTGGCCGTTTGGCGCAGCGACGAGTATCGCACTGACCATGGCAATGGCTGTGATGCTGTATGCCTACTACCGAGCAGGTAAGCTATTGAACAAGAAAGTGGAGCTAGACTAATGGGGCGCACAGTTAAGTTCAGCTTTATGGCGCTGGTATACGCCTTTCTATACCTACCTATTATCGTATTGATCGCTAACTCGTTTAATGCCAATAAGTTTGGTATGAAATGGGGTGGCTTCACCACTAAATGGTATGACGCGCTTATTAACAACGACAGCCTAATGCAGGCTGCGTGGCACTCGATCAACGTAGCGGTGTTCTCAGCAACAGCCGCAACGATTGTCGGGAGCCTTACAGCAGTAGCCCTATTCCGTTACCAATTTAAAGGTAAAGGCATCGTAAATGGCATGCTGTTCATCGTAATGATGTCTCCAGATATCGTAATGGCGATTTCGCTTCTTGCGCTATTCTTGGTAATGGGTGTTCAACTTGGGTTCTTTACCCTACTTGCTGCTCACATTACCTTCTGTCTACCGTTTGTTGTAGTAACGGTATACAGTCGCTTGAATGGCTTTGATGTGAAGATGCTAGAAGCAGCAAAAGACTTAGGTGCAAGTGAATGGACGATTCTAAAACAGATCATTCTGCCTCTTGCTAAGCCAGCGGTTGCTGCGGGTTGGTTATTGAGCTTCACTCTGTCTTTGGACGATGTAATCATTAGCTCTTTCGTAACCGGCCCAACGTATGAAATCTTACCACTGAAGATTTACTCAATGGTTAAAGTGGGTATCTCTCCTGAGGTAAACGCCCTAGCAACAGTGATGTTAGTGGTGTCGTTAATACTGGTGATCATTTCTCAGTCATTAGCGAGAGAAAAAATCAAGTAAGTCTCCTACTCTATATAGAGACTGGCTTGATTAAGAAGTTAAGAGACTTCAAGTTCAAAAAAAGTGTTAATCATAAACAGAATGGTAAATTGCCATTCTGTTTTTCTATCTACTGCCTTCGGGCAACGTTTAGTTTGGAGCTAACGTCAATGAAAAAATGGGCTACTCTATTAGCTGGTAGTGCATGTGCGCTTTCAATGTTATCTGCACCATCATTTGCAAAAGATAACAAAGAATTGGTATTCATGAATTGGGGACCTTACATCAACAGTGAGATTCTAGAACAGTTCACTGATGAAACTGGTATCAAGGTGATCTACTCGACTTACGAGTCGAACGAAACCCTGTACGCAAAGCTAAAAACACACAACAAAGGCTATGACCTAGTTGTGCCGTCGACTTACTTCGTATCTAAGATGCGTGACGAAGGTATGCTACAAAAGATCGACAAAACTAAGCTGAACAACTTCAAGAATCTAGATACTAACTATCTAGATAAGCCGTACGACCCAAGCAACGACTACTCTATTCCACACGTAGTTGCGATCACAGGTCTTGCTGTTAACACTGACATGTACGATCCAGAAGATTTCCAAAGCTGGGCTGATCTATGGAAGCCAGAGCTTGAAGGTCAACTGATGATGATGGACGACACTCGTGAAGTGTTCCACATCGCACTGCGTAAGTTAGGTTACTCTGGTAACACAACCAACGAAAAAGAGATCGACGAAGCGTACGCTGAGCTACAAAAGCTTATGCCAAACGTTCTAGTATTTAACTCAGACAACCCAGGCGCGCCTTACATGTCTGGTGAAGTGGGTCTTGGTATGCTGTGGAACGGTTCTGCTGCTGCAGCGCAAAACGAAGGTCTACCAATCAAACTGGTTTTCCCTAAAGAAGGCGGTATCGGTTGGGTTGATAACTTTGCGATTAGCTCTGGTGCGGTAAACGTAGAAGCAGCTCATAAGATGATTGATTTCCTACTTCGCCCTGAAATTGCTGAGCAAATTTCTCGTGACACAGGCTACCTAACGGCCGTTAAAGCGTCTAACGAGAAGTTCAAAGATAGCCCTGCGCTATTCCCATCGCAAGAAGACCTTGATCGTGTTGAATGGCAAGCTGCGGTTGGCGATAAGACAGTGAAGTACGAAGATTACTTCATGAAACTTAAAGCAGGTCAGTAATTTAGCTTATTATCTAACTGTGGCTAAGTAACCAGTTTACTTAACAGGTCAACGTAGATAATCAATAAGTTAAAAATAAGAATATCAATGAATAGGCAGCTTAGGCTGCCTATTTTATTATATCGCTGCTATAATATAGCGCGATTTTTCGAAATCCTTTACCTTGGGTTCACTACCCAGCTCCAAATCAAACAAATGAACGGAACAGTAATGAAAAAAACACTGTATACCGGCGCATTGTGTGCTGCTACTTTACTTTCTACACCCTCTTTCGCAGCTGACCAAGAACTGTATTTTTACAACTGGTCTGAATATATTCCAAATGAAGTACTAGAAGACTTCACAGAAGAGACGGGCATTAAAGTCTACTACTCAACTTATGAGTCTAACGAAAGCATGTACGCTAAGTTAAAAACTCAAGGTACGGGTTACGACTTAGTGGTTCCTTCTACTTACTTCGTTTCTAAGATGCGTAAAGAAGGCATGCTTCAAGAGCTTGATAAAACCAAGCTAAGCCACTTTGCAGATTTGGATCCAAATTACTTAGATAAGCCATTTGACCCAAATAACAACTACTCAATCCCATACATCTGGGGTGCGACGGGTATTGGTATCAACTCAGACATGCTAGACAAGTCTTCAGTTAAAAACTGGGGCGATCTGTGGGATACGCAGTGGGAAGGTCAACTGATGATGATGGATGACTCTCGTGAGGTTTTCCATATCGCTCTATCTAAACTGGGCTACTCTCCAAACACGACTAACCCTGAAGAAATCAAAGAAGCCTACGAAGAACTTCGTAAGCTAATGCCAAACGTATTGGTATTTAACTCAGATTTCCCAGCGAACCCTTACCTAGCAGGTGAAGTGTCTCTTGGTATGCTTTGGAATGGTTCTGCTTACATGGCACGCCAAGAAGGCGCAACGATTGACATTATCTGGCCAGAAAAAGGCGCTATCTTCTGGATGGACAGCCTAGCAATTCCAGCAGGCGCTAAGAACACTGAAGCGGCTCATAAGATGATCGACTTCCTTCTTCGCCCAGAGAACGCTGCGAAAATTGCTCTAGAGATCGGTTACCCGACACCAGTTAAAACCGCTTACCCTCTTCTTCCTAAAGAATTTGCTGAAGACAAGAACGTTTTCCCACCACAATCAGTGATGGATAACGGTGTGTGGCAAGATGAAGTTGGTGAAGCGAGCGTTATTTATGACGAGTACTTCCAAAAACTTAAAGTAAACAACTAAGTTATTGTTAGTTAAGAAGTTAAGTAAATAAAGCGGCGTAAGCCGCTTTATTTTTTCAGATTCAGAAACTGATGTGTGTTATTAAAGACAAGGCTTAGGCCGTTAAAGAACCTTTCTCTGTACATAATAACTCGCCAACCAGTTTAGGCACCTCGATACTCGCCTTGCCGTAGCGCTTCTCTTCAAATTCACTTTCAACCGCACTTGGTTCGAGGTTTATCTCGATAGTATGTGCACCATGCATTTTCGCATCGTGAACAAAGCCTGCCGCTGGATAAACAACACCTGAAGTTCCGATAGAGATAAACAGATCAGCTTCTTCCAGTGCTGAATAGATGTCACCCATTCGTAATGGCATTTCGCCAAACCACACAATATGAGGGCGCATCTGCGCTGGAATTTGACAACAGTGACAGAGTTCGCCGGTTTCGATGTCACCTTTATGTTCGATAACTTGATTGGATTCACTGCAACGTGCTTTTAAAAGTTCACCGTGCATGTGGATAATGTTGTTGCTGCCGCCTCTCTCGTGCAGGTTGTCGATGTTCTGAGTGATGATTGTTACTTTGCCATCAAGTTTGTCTTCGAGCTCACCTAGCGCCTTATGGGCGGAGTTTGGTTGAATGCTCTCACCTTGTAAGCCATGACGACGCTTGTTATAGAATGCTTGAACCAAGTCGGGATCTTTAGCAAAACCTTCTGGAGTCGCGACATCTTCGATTTTATGGTTTTCCCATAGCCCGTCTTGTGCTCGGAATGTTTGTATCCCCGACTCCGCAGAGATGCCAGCGCCAGTAAGAATTACGATATTTCGATATGGGAAATGCATATAACGTCCTTTTAGATATGTCACTTTGTAACAGCTTAGCACTGTTCAAATTCCAACAATAGTTTTTGGGGATTAGACCATAGTCTTAGGCAACTGAATTCATTGGCTATTTGTGACATAACTCGCTTGATGGATACTGCCGTTGTTACTCAAACTCTTGGTTTAGCTTTTCACAGAACCCAAAAAAGCGACCGAAGCCGCTTAGTTCTGTTTAACTGATGCCTACTTGATGTAGCTTAAACCCATCAAAGTGAACAACGTTAATCTTCGTTGATAGACGAGATCTTATGGATTGAAAGATCCGCGCCGTTGAATTCGTCTTCTTCACTTAAGCGTAGGCCTGTTAGTTTGCTCAACACACCATAAACAATCATTGCGCCAATCAAAGCCACAGCAATGCCCGCTAGTGTACCGACAACTTGAGAAGCAAAGCTCACGCCCCCTAGCCCCCAGAATGTTTGCGAGCCGAAGATACCCGCTGCAATGCCACCCCAAGCGCCACATACGCCGTGTAGAGGCCATACACCTAATACATCATCAATCTGTGTTTTGTTTTGCATGTACGTGAACAGGTAAACAAACAATGCGCCTGCCACGCCGCCAGTCACTAACGCGCTTAATGGGTGCATTAAGTCTGAACCTGCACAAATAGCGACGAGACCAGCCAAAGGACCATTGTGGATGAAGCCCGGGTCATTTTTACCCGCAATTAGAGCCGCAAGAATACCGCCAACCATTGCCATGAGTGAGTTCATCGCCACTAAGCCGCTGATACCATTGATTGCTTGAGCTGACATTACGTTAAAGCCGAACCAACCGACACATAAGATCCAAGAGCCTAGTGCTAAGAATGGGATATTCGATGGTGCGAAGTTGGTGTGTTTGCCTGCACGGATGCGACCTTTACGCATACCTAAGAAGTAAACCGCAACCAAAGCAATCCAACCACCTACGCCGTGAACCACTACCGAGCCTGCGAAGTCATGGAACACGTAACCAAACTGACCTTCTAGCCAATCTTGGAATCCAAAGTTGCCGTTCCAAATGATGCCCTCAAAAAATGGATAGATGAAACCAACCGTAAACAGTGTCGCAATCAAAATTGGGTAGAAACGTGCACGCTCTGCGATACCGCCTGAAACGATCGCAGGAATTGCCGCCGCGAATGTCATTAGGAAGAAGAACTTAACCAGTTCATATCCGTTGCCTTGCGAAAGTGTTTCTGCGTCTGCAAAAAAGTGTGCACCGTAAGCAACCCAGTAACCGATAAAGAAGTAAGCAATGGCGGAGACACCAAAATCCGACAGGATTTTAACCAGCGCGTTCACTTGGTTCTTCTTTCGAACGGTACCGACTTCTAGAAATGCAAAGCCAGCGTGCATCAAGAAAACCATGATGGCGCCGAGTAATAGGAATAAAGTATCTGAACTTTGGGTAAGGGTTTGTACTGCACTATGAACTTGAGTCACCGTTTCACTCATTAAAGCATTCTCCTTCGCTTTATCTGATTTGCACTGATATCGTGCGATTCAATGTTGTAATTAATTAAAGACTCAACAGTGAACGCAAGATGCGTTCCAAGTGTGAGGGGTAATTTTCGTGCAACAGGTTTTGTTTTTAACTTATTGATTATTAAAGTCTAAATATTTAGGTGCACTTTTATGGTCCTTTACACCAAAAAAAATCGCAACGACAATTGCACCAAATAAGGGAGTTGCACCATATTGAAGCGGTCAATAAGTAGGTTCTGATGCAGATAGCGGCTGACAACTATTTACGGTTCCGGGGACTTAAAAACAAAAAGCCCAGTTCAATGAATCACTGGGCTTTCTTTAGATATGTCATTAACGTCTCAGCGTTACAGGTTTGGTCCTGTCGACGGGTTTTGCGGTAGGTTTTGACTTAAACGCTGCATGCCTTGATACATACGGATAAACCAAACCACAATCGCAACACCACCGAACAACATGCCTACATACGGTATGTAGTAAGCGATGTCATCGATAATATGATTTTGATACCAGTAATCGTTCACACCGATCAACACGCCATTAGAGGTCGCTACTGTCACGATAAGTACAACAAAGAACGTCAAGTTCAAGAAGAACGAGCGAATCAAGCCGTAGTAATGGGTATCCACTACTTCGCCGTCTTCACCTTTATCTAAACGATAGCCCGCGTAGATGATGGCAACCACACCAGAGAGAAGACAAGTAAATGGCGTAAAGCAGCTTAGTATGTAAGCGACCCAAATACCTTTATGAGGTTTGTTCATTCTTATTCACCCCTTCCGCTTTCTCTGTTGCTGCGTTAGCGCTTTGTTCAACGCCGTTTTTCTCTTGTTCCATCACTTCTTTGTACCAAAGATCATGGTGCTCTTTAGCCCAAGTCTCATCAACTTCGCCTGTTACCATGCCTTCTAGTGCCCCTTCCATACCGAACAAGCCGATGTAGATGTGGAACACGAAACCACAGATAAGGATCAAAGCAGCCAACATGTGGACTAGGTTTGAGAGCTCCATATCTCGACGGGTTTGACCGAAGATTGGGAAGTCTAAAACCAAGCCACTGATCGCAGCCACACTACCCATAACAATCAATAGCCAGAACAGTGCTTTTTCACCCGCGTTCGAAAACTCTGCAGATGGATGAGAACCTTTATGTTTCCCGACCATACCACCCAGTTTCATGAACCACTGGATATCGACCATCTTGAAGATAGACTTACGCCACCACTTGATAAGAACAGCCATCAACAGCACATAGAAAATTGGGCCGATGTAGTTATGGTATTGCTTAGCCAGTAGAACGATGAAGCCCCAAAGGTCTGTTGGAATGTACGGCTTCAAGAAGTGCTTACCGTAAACCAACATCAAACCACTGAACGCCAGTGTTAAGAAGGTAAACGCCATACTCCAGTGCAAGGCACGGTCTAGTCGAGACCAACGTTTGATCTTACGGCCTGTTCTTGGCGCGCTTAGCATTAGCGGGCCAATCACAACGTACATCAAAGTCACGAAAGCAATACTGCCAAAGATAGCGACGGCACCGGCTGGTGACATCCACTTCTCTTTCAATATGTACCACGTTTGACCTGGAGTACTGATCAACACACCATGCTCAGCTGATTGAGATGTGGTGTAACCTTCCTCACCGTTTCTCACTTGTCGCCAAAAATCGGCGCCAGCAAGTTGTGTGATTTCTCGTTGAGCAGAGCTCGATTGAGTTTGTGATGAGTTCGTCTCAGATGCATGACTCATAGGAGAAAGCATTGTTAGTGCTGCCAACATTGGCAGCACTACAAGGAAGAGACGCTTAAACATTGTAAGCATATGTCTCTCCTACTTAGCTCTTAGTCGCATCGTAAGAAAGGTCGTTGCCGTCTGTCCAACCTGCACCTTTCGCACCACGTTCAACAACACGCTGGCGGAATACATCAGAGACTTTCTCTGCATCACCCGCTAGCAGTGCTTTGGTCGAACATAAAGAAGCACACATTGGTAGCTTGCCTTCAGCAATACGGTTCGCACCGTACTTCTGACGTTCTTCCACAGAACCTGGCTCTGTTTCTGGGCCGCCAGCACAGAAGGTACATTTGTCCATTTTACCGCGCTCACCAAAGGCTTCCTGTTTAGGAAATTGAGGTGCGCCAAACGGACAAGCAAACAAGCAGTAACCACAACCGATACACAGATCTTTATTGTGAAGTACGATGCCGTCTTCCGTATGTTCAAAACAGTCTGCCGGGCAAACTGCCATACAAGGGGCATCAGTACAGTGCATACACGCTACTGAGATAGAGTTTTCACCTGGTTCGCCATCGTTCAGTGTCACAACGCGACGACGTTGAATACCCCATTCCAGAGCATCATCATTTTCATTCTTACATGCAGTGACACAACCGTTACATTCGATACAACGCTTGGTGTCACAAAGAAATTTCATTCTAGCCATTTTAAGACTCCTTACGCTTTACGAATATTACAAAGGGTTACTTTCGTTTCCTGCATCAACGTGACAGGGTCGTAACCGTATGTGGTTGCTGTGTTAGCAGCTTCACCAATAACGTAAGGATCAGTGCCTTCTGGGTATTTAGAACGCAAATCTTCGCCTTGGAACTTACCACCGAAGTGGAATGGGATGAATGCCAGACCCGGTTTCACACGACGTGTAACCATCGCTTTCACCTTAATACGGCCCTTCTCTGCACCCTCAACCCAAACATCGTCACCGTCTTTAAAGCCGATGTCGTTTGCATCTTTCGGGTTCACTTCAACAAACATCTCTTGCTGTAGTTCTGCTAGCCAAGGGTTAGAACGGGTTTCTTCACCACCACCTTCGTACTCAACCAAACGACCAGAAGTCAGGATAATCGGGTATTCGCCAGATTTGTCTTGCTCTTGAATCGACTTGTAAAGCGTAGGAACACGGAAGATAGCTTCTTTGTCGTCCCACGTTGGGTAATCAGCAACTAGGTCGCGACGTGGCGTGTAAAGTGGCTCACGGTGCAGTGGTACACGGTCTGGGAATGTCCAAACAATCGCACGTGCTTTCGCATTACCAAATGGGATACAGCCGTGTTTAATTGCCACACGTTGGATACCACCTGAAACGTCAGTCTTCCAGTTTTTGCCTTCAGCAGCCGCTTTCTCTTCTGCAGTTAGATCATCCCACCAACCCAGTTGTTTCAGTAGTTTGTCACTGAACTCTGGGTAGCCGTCTTTGATCTCACAGCCTTTCGAGTAGCTGTCTTCTGCCAGTAGGCTTTGACCTTCAAACTCAACACCAAAACGAGTACGGAAGTTACCACCACCTTCAGCAACCGTCTTAGACGTATCGTAAAGGATGTGTGTACCCGGATGTTTCATCTCTGGTGTGCCCCAACATGGCCAAGGTAGACCGTAAGTCTCGCCATTTGCTGGACCGCCTTCTGCTTCTAGAGACGTTTTGTGGAATGTGTGCCAATTCTGTTGGTGTTCTTTCAAACGCTCAGGGCTTTGGCCTGTGTAGCCGATTGTCCACATACCTTTGTTGAATTCACGTGTAATATCTTCAATCAGTGGTTGGTTGTTCTCAACACGGATGTTTTTGAACAGCTGATCAGAGAAACCAAGCTTCTTAGAAAGCAGGTACATGATTTCGTGGTCAGGTTTAGATTCGAATAGAGGATCAACAACCTTGTCACGCCACTGTAGAGAACGGTTTGACGCCGTTACACTGCCGTAGGTTTCAAACTGAGTCGTTGCTGGTAGCAGGTAAACGCCGTCGGTACGATCATTCATTACCGCTGCAACCGTTGGGTATGGGTCAACAATAACCATCATATCCAGCTTCTGCATCGCTTTTTTCATCTCTGGACCACGAGTCTGAGAGTTCACCGCGTGACCCCAGTAGAACATGGCACGGATGTTTTCGCGTTGGCGAATCTTGTCTTTGTCTTCAAGTACGCCATCAACCCAACGAGATACAGGAATACCTGCACTGTTCATTGGTTTTTGACCGCCGTATGCGTTGTCGTCGAAACGGCCTTTCACCCAGTCAAAGTCGATATCCCAAACTTTTGACCAGTGACGCCAAGAACCTTCAGACAAGCCGTAGTAGCCTGGAAGTGTGTCTGACAGTACGCCAAGGTCAGTTGCGCCCTGTACGTTATCGTGACCACGGAAGATGTTTGCACCGCCGCCTGATTTACCGATGTTACCTAGCGCAAGCTCAAGTACACAGTAAGCGCGTGTGTTGTTGTTACCAGTCGTGTGCTGAGTACCACCCATACACCAAACGATACAACCCGGACGGTTTTCAGAAAGTAGTTTCGCGGTGTGGTATACGTCTTTTTCACTAACACCAGTTACGCGTTCAACTTCTGCTGGGTTCCACTTCGCGACTTCTTCACGGATCTCGTCCATGCCGAATACACGTTGTTTAATGAACTCTTTGTCTTCCCATTGGTTTGCAAAGACGTGCCATAACACACCCCAGATAAACGCAACGTCAGAACCTGGACGAAGAGAAACGTAGTGATCTGATTTCGCAGCAGTACGCGTACGACGAGGATCCGCAACAACGATCTTACAGTTGTTCTTCTCTTTCGCGATCAAGATGTGTTGCATCGCTACTGGGTGAGCTTCCGCTGGGTTTGAACCAATGAACAGCATCGATTTACAGTTGTGCATGTCATTGAACGAGTTTGTCATTGCACCGTAACCCCAAGTGTTCGCAACACCGGCTACTGTGGTTGAGTGACAAATACGTGCTTGGTGGTCAACGTTGTTGGTGCCCCAAAGCGAAGCCATCTTACGGAATGCATAAGCTTGCTCGTTACTGTGTTTCGCACTACCTAGGAAGTAAACTGAATCAGGGCCAGACTCTTTACGAAGTTCTAGCGCTTTGTTACCGATCTCTTCAATCGCTTGTTCCCAAGAAAGCTTCTTCCACTTACCGCCTTCCAATTTCATTGGGTACTTAAGACGACGTTCACCGTGGCCGTGCTCACGAAGTGCTGCACCTTTCGCACAGTGTCCACCAGCGTTGAATGGGTGATCGAATGCAGGCTCTTGACCTGTCCATACGCCATTTTGAACTTCAGCGTAGATACCACAACCCACAGAACAGTGAGAACAGATAGTACGTTTCACTTCTGTTTTCGCTTCTGGATCGACTGATTTAGCCTGTGCTTTCTTCATCATACCTGGTGCAAATAGACTTGCGCCTACCACTGCGCCACCAGCAGCTAATGAAGTGTTTTTCATGAAGGCACGTCGAGACACACCTAGCTGATTGGTTTCTTTGCTCACACTATCGGAGCGTTTGACAAGTTTCATCCGTTATCTCCTAAAGTGTGTCGTAGTAATCGCGAATGTGTTGCGTCTCACGATACCCTGTCTTCTTCACGTCTTCTTTCGAAATTTCAACAGTTTCTGAAGCGGTTGCCACTTTAGTTGTACCAGCGACAACGGCACCAGCAACGGCTGCAGTCGTCAAGCCTTTGAGTAGATCCCTACGGCTTGTATTTATATCTTTATTATCTTTCATCATTGCTTCCTTACCTTACGGTAGATCTTTTTTTGGAGGCTTAATGCCCCTCTATCGATATAATCGCGTACTGCTCGATTACTCGTAATCAGTGACGTTTTTCACATCAATCTTTAATTTGTGCTTACTGCTTTTTGTATTCACGCTAAAACGCACTTGTTCTAACGTTAAGAATGCTTCACACAGTTGAGCGGCCGATTTGTAGAAGTTCGCGCTTTCTGCCCCTTCAAGCTGACGCGTGAAAGAGTTAAACCAAGGGCCAAGGTGCTTATTGAATACCGCCTGTTGCAGTGCTTCTTCTTCAGCCGTTAGCATCGCCATCACTTCACACAGTGCTGCGATATGATCTTCCGGCTCTTTCACTTGATCGTCACGCTCAATGCCTAAAAGCTCTAAGTCATGACGAATCTCTGCCAATGGTTTTTCCATCATGGCGCCAGTGCGATGCCAAGAACCAAATGGAACGACTTCTCCACGCCCAATACCGATGAACAAATCTTGATATTCGTCTTCAAGAGCTTCACGGTTTGATTCTGTTGCCGCTTGTTGAATGGCAATCCAAGCCTTTTGCATTGCGCTTTCAGACGCTTCAATATCGAGTGTTTTTAGAAAGTCGATCACCTCTTCAGAAGGTGCGCTGCGAAACAGTGCGGATAGAACCAAATAGATCTCAGTTCTTAGTGTCTGTTCTTGTGCCTGATCCAAATTCGTTTCCAAGGCTAACTCCTAGTATTTCAATTGTTTCAATGGGTCTTGAGCCATTGAATCGAACATATCCACCACACGGCAGTCTTCACACATAGCAATACGATTAATCGCTGCTTCATCTGAAAAGTGAGAGTGACCGCGTAACTTGTTCTGTAACATGTCAATCATAGACTGAGGTGCGAATGGTTTATGGCAACGTACACATTCCGCAGCTTTCTCTTCATGAATCACAACTGCTTTTTGACGTTCTTCTTTTACCCAGTTCATACGAGGCGTAAGAGTCAGAACATTTTCAGGACATGCCTTTTCACACAAGCCACATTGAATACAGTCTTGTTCTACAAATTTAAGTGATGGAGAAGCCCCGTCGGTATGAAGTGCACGTGTCGGACACACAGCCACACAGCTCATACATAACGTACAATCTTTGCTATCACACGAAACGTTGCCGTAAGGTGCGTTTGACGGAAGCTCAACAATATTTTCAACAGGAATACGAGCTGAAGACATCGCATCAAGTGCTGTAAATAGACGTTGGCGCTTGTTGCCTTGAAGATCGCCAAGTGCAAGGTCGAATGAATCCACACAAAGTGTTGGAGGACATTCACGTAGAGATTCTAAGTACAGAATATCGATGGTTTCTTTTGGAATACCGATTTGATCTAGTAGTTCTTGAGCAATCCCTACTTCGTTATTCAGAACACGAATGATCGTTTCTGGCATAAAGCGAGATGCGGCAAACAGAACCTGAGTTGCGCCATTAACTAAAGCTGCAAACCAAGTATCGATACCAATAGATGGCAGTTCTTCTACGACAATTGGAATCACGTTATCTGGTAGCGCTTTAAGAGCCATCACGTTGTAAGTCTCATGACGTGAGCTACAGATAAGTACGATTGGATCCAGACCACCCGCTTGCTCATAATTAGCTAGCGTACGTTCAATAAACTTTTGAGTGTCATCAGGGTTTGGCAGCGCATAGGTAATCGCTTCTGTAGGACAACTAGTTGCACAAGTACCAACGCCTTGACATAGGTAAGGGTTAATCTCAATCTTGTGACCCGTCTTATCAGAGCCTTCACTTGATAGTGCGCCAGCAGGACAAGCATCTACACAACGCTCACAGCCTTTTACGCCACGAGAACTGTGCGCGCAAAGGTCAGTGTCGAGACGGAAGAACTTAGGCTTATCAAATGTGCCCATAAGCGTTGGAATCTCTTCCAGTGCTTCAGCAAGTTTTGGATAGCCACGACCTACTGGGTAATAACCCGGTACAGGTACTTCTTCTGTCATGCAGCTATTCAGACATAGGTCTAAAACAACATCGAAACAATCGTGATTAATCGCGACTTTCGCTAGATTGCTTGATGTGCCTTTGTTTTCGATCACAACTTCAAACGTGCCAAGGAAACCGGATACTTGAACCGAATTCGCGAAGTACAGTTCTGGGTTTGTGCCCTTTTCGCCATCTGTTGACAATAAGGTTAGGCTCGTCAATTGAGGTAATTGAGCCGCAGCACTTTCAATGATCGCAGTTGGACCAATAACAAGTGTATTACCGCCGCTTTCGTAGCTAACAGTAGGTGGAATCAGATTTGTTAACTCAACTGTATTTTCAAATGCATACAGTCTTGCTTTAGCGTTATTTGAATTTGCTTGTTCTAATAATTGTTTAAGCATTGCTCAGTTCCATCTTTGGACATGGATAATCTGTTCAACCTTTATTGTAGTAAGCGAGAGAGAACTTGCTGAGTAATCCGTTAACAACTAACCCTTTAGCCAGTGTGTCGTTCGTCAGACCGTGAACTCGTCTATCTACAAAAAAGTTGATAATGAACGTTATTTTGCAAATGCCATGCCAATTTAATATGCCTTATATTTCAGTGATTTAATCCTATATAACGTTTATTGTGCGTATAAAAAAACCGCTTGGGACATTTTGTCGCAAGCGGTTCATTGAGTGTTTAGTCAAAATGTACCTATTCTTTGTGTGGTATATTTTGTCCCACCTCTTTCAGGTCTGCTTCGTCTGACATTGTAGCGTTATTATCCGATACTGTGTTTTTATACAGTTCTTTTTCTTGTTCGGTTATTTCGGCACTTTCTGACGTTTCAAGTTTATTATCAGATACCTCAAGATCGCTTTCAGAATTTTCTAAAACTTCACCTTCGTCTTTATTATCAATGATTTGCTCTTCTTCTGGCGCAGTTTCTTCTTCCGTTTTGTCTTTAACCCAATCACGCAAGGTTTCCGCAACCCCTTCAGAAAGAGACTTCAAATTACTGTAATCGTCGTCGTAATCATCTAAACCATCACGAACGTTGAATTCTTCTGAGAGGAATAATTTACGCAATGCCGCTTTTTTTACGCTTTCTGAAGCTTCTGACACCAATAATTGAGCAACAGACAAGTCTTCAGTCGTTTCTGATGCTATCTCCTGAGAGTCAATAGTTTGAGAATCGACAGCGTGTTCTGGAGACTCTTTTTCCAAAGTTCCACGTTCTAGTGACTCCGATGTTTCTGCGTCTATAGATGAAGCAGCAGACGAAGCCTCAGTGGAAGTAAGCTCAGTTTCCTCAAGCGTTTGTTGCGCTTCTAAAGGTTGGTCGGTTGATTCATCAAGCTTTCGTTGAGACCAACGGCTAAAAAAGTTAGTTGCCATTTGATCGACCCGCGCCTTTACGTTTCTTACGTCTTGCTTCTAATAACTCGCCATGACGACCGATGAATGCTTCCATCCAAGCTTGTACAGGCAATGGCATGTCGTAAGACAATACTTGGTTATCTCCGTCCATGTATTGGCCTGCGACTGTTTGTGATGCTGTCAGTAATTGAATAATAGGTTTACCGGAGTCAACATTATCCATAACTAAGAATAGCTTAGGTTGCTGAGAGCTTAGATTGAAGCGGTAGTCGGTACGTTCGTCTTTGTGCAACTGAAGCAAACATACGTCTGGGGTTTCATGTTCAGGTGATAATTCAAAACCGATGAGTTCCCATTGAGTTGTTACCCAAATGCCAGTTTTGATCTCTTTCTCTATTCTTTGGACACCGATTGGCCAAGCTGCTTCTGTTTTTTCATATTGTTCTTTGAATTCTTTTATCTCAGACATACTTCACCCAATTGATTTTCTTTGGTCTGAATGCACTTAGGACATTTTGTACTGTGTGCATTCATATACACCCCATAAAGCAATAAACACGCCAATACGGATTAACTGCGAGAGCGTATCTATAGCGTTCGTTATCAAGTTGTCACTATAACGTTAGTCGATACTGGTTATTTCAGACAACTCCACCCGGTGAACTCTCATATTTTGCGCTATTTTAATCTAATGCTTCATGTTTCCATCAATCCCCGTTATTTTGGAATAAGATTTGCTTTAGCTAATTCGCTAATGTTCTTCACAGAGCTATGTATTCACAGATCTATGGCATGTTCGAGAACGATAATCGAAATCTAGGCCATAGCGAATCAACAAACTAGCGCATTAATGAATGAGAGCCTTATTGCTCTTGTTGACTTCTTATCTCATAAAATCGCTATCTCATTAAGTAGGAAATGACTGTGGTAAAACCAAACATAATAAAAACCAGTGAAAACCCACTTCAGACCATCGAAGTTGAAGTGTTTGATGAATATGGCGAAAAGCTAACGAAACAAATTGCGTGCGAGCGCCCTCTTACCGTTATGTTGAACTGGAAAGAGATCGTAACTCTAATGACATTGGGTTCACGCCCGGAAGCATTAGTCTTGGGTTATTTGAAAAACCAAAGCTTCCTTTCTGATCCAGAAGCCGTTGAATCAATCATCATCGACTGGGAAACCAGCTCAGCAGCGGTTATCACCAAAGAAGATACAAGCCAACTTGAGCAAGCGCTTAAGAAGAAGACAGTAACCTCTGGCTGCGGTCAAGGCACTATGTATGGCAACGTGATGAAGCAGTTGGAAGATTACCAAGTGCCTCAAACCAAGATTAAGCAATCTGAAATCTATACGGCTCTAGAAGCGCTGACTCATTATAACGACACCTACAAGAAAGCGGGTGCGGTTCATGGCTGTGCTGTTTGCAAAGACGACAAGGTTCTATCGTTTGTTGAAGATGTTGGCCGACACAATGCCGTTGATACATTGGCTGGTGAGATGTGGCTTAACAAAGAGACAGGTGAAGATAAGATCTTCTACACCACAGGCCGTTTAACGTCTGAGATGGTGATTAAGGTTGCGCAGATGGGAATCCCTGTACTACTGTCACGCTCTGGCGTTACACAAATGGGCTTAGATTTAGCGCAGAAGTTCGGCATCACTACGATTGCTCGCGCTAAAGGTTTACGCTTCCAAGTGTTCACGGGTGCAGACAAGATTGACTTTGATGTGAAAGGTGAATAATCAGCAGTCGGAAAAAAGCGTAGGTTTGATTGGTGATTCACTAACCGCTTCTAATTGTAAAGTTCTGATGTAAATAGTTAGTGACCCATCAAGGATAAATACATAGAAACTTAGCTAGATACAAAAACGCCGTCATGCTTTTTAGTATGACGGCGTTTTTAATTTTCAATTTATAGCTTAATTTCCAACGCATAGAGTTGAAAACTAAGGCTAACTTAAAGCTTAGCCGCGTGCTTTCAAGAACTCAGCGTAAGTACCGCGGAAATCGTTGATCTTGCCATCTTTGATTTCAAGGATACGAGTTGCAAGCGAGTCTACGAATACACGGTCGTGAGATACGAAGAACAATGTGCCTTTGTAGTTCTCAAGAGCCAAGTTAAGCGCTTCGATAGATTCCATATCCATGTGGTTTGTTGGCTCATCCATTAGAAGGATGTTTGGTTTATGCATCATGATCTTACCAAGAAGCATACGACCTTGCTCACCACCAGAGATAACCTTTACAGATTTCTTAATGTCGTCTTGACCAAATAGCATACGACCTAGGAAGCCACGAACAACTTGCTCGTCTTCGCCTTCTTGGCGCCATTGGCTCATCCAATCAAACAAGTTCATGTCTGTCTCGAAATCGTGTGCGTGATCTTGAGCGTAGTAACCGATGTTTGAGTTTTCAGACCACTTGTACTCACCTGTGCGAGGCTCAAGAGCGCCAGCTAGTGTGTTAAGTAGTGTTGTTTTACCCACACCGTTCTCACCGATGATAGCAACACGCTCACCTACTTCGAAAATACCGTCGAACTTGTTGTATAGGTCTTCTTCAAAACCTTGAGATAGGTTTTCAACCACAAGTGCGTTACGGAATAGCTCTTTAGACTGTTCGAAACGGATGAATGGGTTTTGACGGCTAGACGCTTTAACTTCGTCTAGTTGGATCTTATCGATCTGCTTAGCACGTGACGTTGCTTGCTTCGCTTTAGATGCGTTAGCAGAGAAACGAGATACGAACGTTTGAAGTTCAGCAATTTGTGCTTTCTTCTTAGCGTTGTCAGACAGTAGACGCTCACGAGCTTGAGTCGCAGCCGTCATGTACTCATCGTAGTTACCTGGGAATAGACGAAGTTCGCCGTAATCAAGGTCAGCCATGTGTGTACAAACAGAGTTTAGGAAGTGACGGTCGTGCGAAATGATGATCATTGTGCAGTTACGTTGGTTTAGCGTATCTTCCAACCACTTGATGGTGTCCATGTCCAGGTTGTTCGTTGGTTCGTCAAGAAGCATGATATGCGGGTCTGCAAACAGTACTTGAGACAATAGAACACGAAGTTTCCAACCCGGTGCTACTTCGCTCATCAGACCGAAGTGCATTGATTCTTCAATACCTACCGCTAGAAGAAGCTCACCAGCTTTAGCTTCTGCCATGTAGCCGTCCATTTCAGCGAACTGAACTTCAAGGTCAGCCACTTTCATGCCGTCCTCTTCGCTCATTTCTGGCAAAGAGTAAATGCGGTCACGCTCTTGCTTAATAGCCCAAAGCTCTTTGTGACCCATGATAACCGTGTCGATTACCGTGAATTCTTCGTAAGCAAACTGGTCTTGGTTTAGCTTAGCAACGCGCTCGTTTGGATCGTAGCTTACGTTACCAGCACTTGGCTCAAGTTCACCAGATAGGATCTTCATGAACGTCGATTTACCACAGCCATTCGCGCCGATTAAACCGTAGCGGTTGCCTTCGCCGAACTTAACTGAAATATTTTCGAAAAGTGGCTTAGCGCCGAATTGTTGGGTGATATTTGCTGTGGAGATCAATGCCATTACCTTTTTAATGTGAAAAACGCCGCAACGTTACTTGTTCAGGGCTTTAACTGCAAGTATTGATTGCAATTACTGGCCATTAAGTGAGTGATAACCTAGCCAAATCATAGTTTGAACTGACTCACATTTTTGGTTTTCTATTTATCGCCGTAAAACCGTCGATTTTAAGGAAAAACAAAATATCGAACAGCGCACCATAATGGGCGGTATATAACGTCCCAAATCATGCCAACCATTGAATATATCGTATGCTGATTGGTCACAGTAAAAGCCAACCCGATCAACGCAACAGAAGACATAATAAAGATGCTCAAATACTAGCCTAATCCCTGACAATTTCATGACAAAATCGCTCGAAACAGGAATAAAGTACTCGCCCCCGACACGGGGTTGGATTTCACAAAGTCAGATTATCTAACTATAGTAATCCTAACCTCATAATTCTAAGAGACTTTTATGCGTTCACTATCGCGCTTCTTAATCCTCACTTTGGCCATTCTCTCTTGGCCTAGTCATGCCAACTTGGAATATGACTTACAATCTCAGCCGCAGGTATCCGATTCTGCTGTTGATCTCGATGATCGAATTGATTCGTTACCCGACCCCCTCTTTATGGAACCGTCGGACAGACGCCAAGTCAATATATTGCTCGCTGAAGTGCTACAAGTTCAAAAGCAGGAAATCAAAACCTTCGAGCAACAGATAAAAGCCTACAGAGCGAACAACGACGCCGATCAATGGTTTGCCGTTCAAACCAGTTACGTCACTTTGAATAGCTTGAATGTGAGCAAGCAACACCTGTTAGAGCAGACGAATTCCGCTAATAAAGAGCGCCTAACGGGTTTTGGCCCCTACGGTGTAACTCAATTTAAGCAAGAATGGGAATTAACCAAGCTCAACATTGAGTATCTTGTTTACTTCCAAATTCGTAGCTTTAAAGCGCTCGTTAAAGACATCTTTATTTCGCCAGTGCCTGTGATTGGTGCATCGTTAAAAGTGTTGTTTATCTATTTTGGTTTAGCGTGGTGGCTTGCCAATAGCACTCGTTTGATTGAGTTGTTCAGAATTAATTTTCTTGAAGCGAAAACGAACCCTCCATTTTTAGTACGTGTGATCTGGTACATCAGCCGCGCTGATCGTGCGATTGCTTGGTTAATTGCGATTACGCTTTCTCTAAGAGTGCTCTCCAGCATCCCTAGCCTGCAACACCTGATTTTCCTTGAGATCTTCACTTGGTGGATTCTAGGTGGTTCGATTGCTATCAGCTTTATTTTGGAATTTGCGTATCGTTTGGGCCGCACATCCAATCAAGAAGTGATTGCGCTGCGCCTATCGACCATTCGCCGTTATGTTTGGAGCTTCATTGTTGCGGGTGTGACTTTGCAAATATCGAGTATCACGCTAGGCAAAGGCACTATCTATAGCTGGATCTACAGCGCCCTATTTTTCTGGTTTGTACTAGTTACCATTTCAGTGCTTAGATTATGGCGTGCGAAAGTCTTCGATACGCTGCAACACATCTCTGATCGTCCGGTATGGGTGAACTGGGCAGTAAACCGCAAGGATACCTTCTTACTTAATATATTGGCGACGGCCATTGGCATCGTATGGTTGAGTGTTTACAACTTCCAACACCGCATCATGGCCTTACTGTCTAATTACACACTGTTTAGCCAAGCTTTGGCGTACCTGTTTAGAATTGAAGTGGCTAAGCAGTCTGACCTTGACAAGAATCAGCAAAACTTGGTTCGAATCAAAGGCGATCAAACCTATGAATACATTCTTCCGGGTAATATCGACAGCACGCTGATTGATTACGCCGGTGATGAGGTTAAGCAACTGTCTCGCTACTTGATGTCAGACAGCCCTGCTATCTGTATTGTTTCAGGTGAACGTGGTGTGGGCGCAACAACGCTGCTTTATACACTGCTGCACAAAGTCTCTAACGCTGAACCTGTCTACGTAAGTTGCCCTTACGCTGGTTATCAAGAGCTGTTAGCGCATCTAGCGGTGAGCATCGGCTTGGAAGAAAAAGCGACTGAGATTCAGATCTTGGCTCACCTTCGTAAAAGCAAGACCACGTACTTGATTGCGATCGATAATGCACAACGTCTAGTTAAGCCAATGGTTGGCGGCTTGTCTGATCTGATACGTTTAACCAATCTACTGCGTCGTTCTAAAAAGAACCACCGTGTCGTGATATCGATCGCCAAATCAAGCTGGCGGTTTGTCGATCGAGCGCGTGGCGAACGTTTGCTGTTTGACTTGGTGTGTTTCCTTCCGCGTTGGACAGAGAAACAAGTCGGTGAGCTTCTAAATAGCCGTATTAATACGGAGCTTGAGAAGCCGTTATCGTTTGATGGTTTGGTGGTGCCTAAACAGTGGGACCAAGATGACATGAGCGAGGAAGATCGCGCACGTCAAGGCTTCTACCGAATCTTGTGGCATTACTCTGATGGTAACCCTACCGTTGCGCTGCGCTTCTTCCGACTCTCTTTAAATCGGAACAAAGATACCGATCAAGCCGTGGTGCGCTTGTTCCATGTTCCTGAAGCACAGGAGCTGGAAAACATGCCAAAACCTATGTTGGCTGTACTTCGTTCTATCGTGCAGTTGGAAATCGCGTCTCCGGAAGTCTTGTCTGATTGTACGCAGCTAAGCACGGCTGAGATAACCGGCATTCTGCGTTACTTTGAAAGCCGTGGTTATATTGGTTGGCATGAAGAAAAGGCTCGAATTTCCGAGCACTGGTTCCGCCACATTACTAACGTTCTCGACCGTCAACATCTACTGGTGAAGTAAAATGAAGAAGTTATTTATCCTACTATTTGTTGGCTTGGCAAGTGCTGTCAGTTTCCCGATCTTTGCGACGGAAGAGTTAGCCAATGTAGAAAACATCTCAAAGATAGCGAGTCTAGTGCGATGGAGCGGCGTGTTCTTCTCCATGATCGTTATTGCTGCGATGTGGTTACTGCTTAAGTTTATCAACTCGATGGTGACCAGTTTTGGTAGCCAATTCGTGCAATACCGAATGCTGCTACAGAAACTGCAGTCGTTTACTCAGTTCTTTATCTATGTGAGCACAGGTCTTATCGTGTTCATGATGAGCTTTAGAATCAACGACCAAATACTGGCTTTGATTGGTGGTACCCTCGCCGTGTCAGTCGGCTTTGCGCTTAAAGATTTGGCAGCTTCATTCATCGCGGGCATCACGGTAATGATTGATAGGCCCTTTCAAGTTGGTGACCGCGTCACGTTCGAAGGCAACTACGGTGATATCATTACCATTGGTTTGCGTTCAGTGCGAATGAGAACCCTGAACGATGACATCATTACCATTCCGAACAACAAGTTCTTAAATGAAGTGACCACCAGTGGTAACTACGGTGCGTTGGACATGCAGGTGGTGATTCCGTTTTACGTTGGTATGGATGAAGACATCACCCTAGCCCGCGATCTGATTCAAGAAGCGGCGTCTTCAAGTCGTTATATCCACTTGCCGAAACCTGTAACGGTTTTGGTTAAACAGACGATTACCGATAACTACCTAGCAATACAGCTAACTTGTAAGGCTTACGTTGTGGATACTGCGTATGAGAAGCTGTTTGAAACCGACATTACTTTGCGTGTGATGAAAGAGTTTAAGAAGCACAACATCAACCCACCGAAAATTTCAGTAGCGGCGCATTAGGCTTGATGCTTTAGACGTTTGTTGCTTATAGCAAATGGCTAGCCATAAATAAAAACACCTCCGAACTTATCGCAAGTGCGGAGGTGTTTTTTATGAGCTTTTTATCTTTAAGCTAATAGTCCTATTGATGCTAAACCTTAAAGTATTTCAATTGCTCAGTAAGGTGTTCTGTAGTGTTCGCCATTTTCTGACTGTCTTCTGCGAGCGATTGTGAGGCTTGGAGTACCTCATTTGCAGCGAGTTGAGATTTGGTTTGCGATAGATTAGTAGTGCAGAATTTTCGTGCTTGGGCTAAAACGTTCGTGTAATAGCCCAAGCGCGTTAGAAATATTATCAGATGATAATATCAGTGAATGAGTTCTTAGAACTTATAGGTTTGATACAAGCAATTGAGGTGTCGCTTTCTGTTGAAGATAGATACTAAAGCAACTTCCCTTACCTACCTCAGATTCAACTCGGATCTCGCCGCCAGTTTGGCTCAAGATACTCTGAGATACTGACAACCCTAAGCCCGTGCCATCTCGTTTGGTGGTATAGAAAGGCGAGAAGATACGTTTCAGTTGTTCTTCCTTAATACCGCAGCCTTCATCTTGAACATGAACGATAGCGCCATGAGACACACCATTTTCAACCCAGTCTTCACTCGAAATGGTTAACGTGCCCTGACCGTCCATTGCATGAATCGCGTTCATTTGTAGGTTAACCAGAATCTGTAGCAATTGGTTTCGATTGACCTCGACTGAGGTTTTAGCGTTCAGCTGCGATACGTACACAATGCCTTTCTTCTTCGCACCTGTTTTTACGAGCGTAATACTTTCATCCACTATTGGGTTGATATGTTGCCACGTAATTTCGTCTTGTACGCCGCCGTGACGGCTGTATTGAAGCAGGCTTCGTGTGATATTTCGAATTCGGTCAATCTGCTCCATGATCGCGTGGACTTCCTCATCTACACGGCTCACTTCATCGCCCAGTTCAAACTTCATCAGTTCAACGTTGCCAAGAATCACGGCGGTTGGGTTATTGATCTCATGAGCAATACCTGCCGTTAATTCACCTAACGCGGCCAGTTTTTCATTGACCACCAGCTTATCTCTGGCTTGATTGAGAAGCTTGATGTGCAGTTCGAGTTCTTCAGTTTTCTCTTTCAAACTCGCGGTACGAGAATGCACTTTGCACTCAAGTTCAGACGCCGCTTGTTGAATCTCTTGATTGCGCTCGTGCAGTAGATCCAACATCTTGTCGAATTGTTTAGCGAGCAGTGTCAGTTCGTGTTGATCATCCAAACCTAGCGCACCAATTCGCTTGTCTTGCCCCATCTGGACTAGCTTGACGACCTTATGAATGCGTTCGATTGGGTTGAAAAGATCACGTGCGCCACGGTGAACGATCAAACCGGATGCCAACAGAAGCAACACAATGGTAATGCTAATTTCGCCAAGGTTGGTCAAGTACGTTTCTATCAGCGGCCAAATCAAATAACCGGTGTAAAGCATACCAATCACATTATTAAACTGGTCATGGATTGGTTGGTAAGCTGTGATGTACCAAGCATCGTAAACATACGCTCGATCTAGCCACTCTTTACCTTCATTCAAGACTTTCGAGTGAACCTCGTGAGAAACACGTGTACCAATGGCGCGCCCTACACTGTCTTCACTGCTCAAAGGCACGTTGGTGCTAACACGAAGATCATCAAGGAAAACCGTGACCGTTCCTATATGACGATTAAAACCTTCTCGTTGTGGATAGATAAGGTTACTGATTTGGTCAACAAGTTGAGTACTGTTATTCAGTAAGATCCCACCATCCAGAAAACCAATCACATGATCATGTTCATCTTTGATGGATACAACGGTTCGGCTTACCAATCCGCGAGTCTCGACCTCTTGCCCGTTGAGCATCGGAACTTCCGCTTTTTTAGCGAGGTCACGATCGAGATAATTGAGTTCATTACGGCTTAAGACACTGAAAAATGAAGGCTTGTGAGTTAAGTTTAGATATTCGAGTTTCTTTTCCATGCTCTCGACACTGCGCCAGCGCAGAAAATCGAGCTCATAGCGAGATTTGTTCTCAGACACCCAGCGAGTTAGTTCTTCGTGTGAAAGATCACTCGCGAGTTTGGTTCGAAAGTTATAAGACTCGGCGAACGCACGAACGTTGTATGCTTGCTGATTTTGGATCAGGTGAATACTGTTATCGGCAACATCCAAGCGTTCATCAACATCAATCAGAGCGCCCTGCCACGTGTAATGTATTGACCAATACAGTGTGATAGCCACAAGCGCGCACAAGGTCAGAATGATCGGAGCTGATGTTAGGAATAATAATCGGTAGCGAACCATGGTTTTGAATCGGAACGCCCACTTTGACCACCAACGACGTCTAATCGGCATATTCAGAGCCTTCTGTGTTCCAATCTTTGTACTTACGCTCTAGCGTTTTACGTGCGACGCCAAGATCTCTTGCAGCTGCCGATTTATTGCCATCATGAAAACTAACCAGCTGTTCTATATGAGATTTTTCTACTTCTTTGAGTGTCCAAGTGTTTGGATAACCCTCGGCAGCGTCTGCATTATTCAAGTTTGGCATTTCCGCACCATGTGACACCGTCACTGAAATGCTAGCGGGAACAGGATCACCATTAATCTCGCGCCAATAGTGTGCTGGTGGCTTGTCTAAAAGAATGCATCGTTCGACTAAGTTTTTAAGTTCACGAATATTTCCCGGCCATTCGTATTCGTTCAACGCCAAGATATCTTCATGTGCCCAATTTGGAACTGGCATGCCAAGCTCGCTCGATAAAAGACGAGTAAAGTATGGAACAAGTTCAATCAGGTCTGACGGGCGCTCTCTCAATGGCACCACATCAATCTTAAGTACATTGAGTCGGTAGAACAGATCGCGGCGGAAGTGCCCTTTATCGACCTCTTCTTGAAGATTTCGGTTGGTCGCCGCCACCACTCGTACGTCAACGGAAATTTCCTTTTCGCTACCGACTGGACGAATGGTTCTTTGCTCTAACACGCGTAGCAATGCAGCTTGCATTGGCAGTGGCATTTCACCAATTTCATCAAGGAACAAGGTGCCACCACTTGCGACTCGGAAAAGACCTTCACGGTTTTTCTTCGCACCAGTAAATGCGCCTGAGGTATGTCCAAACAGTTCACTTTCTAGAAGCTCTGGAGCAATCGCACCACAGTTGATTGGCACAAATGGACCTGTGCGTTTACTGGCTTCATGTACACCACGAGCAACCAGCTCTTTGCCGGTACCCGACTCACCTTCTATCAAGACGGACGCTCGAGACGGTGCAAATTGACTGATCAGCAATTTAAGTTGTTTGGTCTTGTCTGAATTGCCAATCAGTTCAGTCTTGATATGACGACTCACATCACGCTTCAACGCGTACTGCATTCTTTGGTCGAGTCGCTTATCCATACAACGCAGAACCGCTTGTATCATCTGTTCGAGGTTGAACGGCTTAAGAATAAAATCTGAAGCACCAAGCTTAAGCGCGGATATGGTCATCTCTAGATCGGCATAACCCGTCATGAAAATCACATCGGCGCGTTTGTCGTTGTCGTTAAACGCCTCTTCCCACTCAATGCCAGAGCGGCCTGGTAGGTTGATATCAAGGACAATCAGATCAAAATGCTCGCTCGAACGCAGTATTTCGGCTTCTTCAACCGACCCTGCACTCGATACCTTGCCAAAGAACTTACCCAGTGCTTTCTTTAAAATAGCCTGCATACCCATTTCATCATCCACAACCAAGACGGAAAACGCTTGATATTGAGTCAATGTGTTCGGGTTGAGGTTGGGTGCAGGTGAACTAGGTAAAGACATAATGATTAGCCGGTGGGGAAAGTTGGGACAGAGTGTACCAATTAACCTTTTGTTCAACAGGGACAATGTGCGACATTTTGTCCTAGCTCATGTTTTGATTCATTTTAGAGGGCTAAATGACGCAGTTTTGTCCGAAATAACAGCAATTTAATGAGACCTGATGCATGATTTATTGGCATTAAGATTGCTTATAAGGTGTAGATTTCTAATTACAACAATTAGCGTCTTATGCACATGCCCTTTTTTGAGCCCTTTAATACTAAAGGCATGTCATTCATTTATAACAGAATGGACATAATAATAATGAAAGCAATTCCCCTAACTATTGCAGCTCTATCTATCGTCAGTTACACGGCTAGCAGCGCGGAAGACACCACCCATATCAAATTGGCGACCACCACAAGTACCTACCACTCTGGTCTACTTGACTACTTATTACCTGAGTTCGAAAAAGATTCTGGTATCAAAGTTGATGTTCTAGCGGCGGGTACAGGTAAATCACTTCGCATGGGTGAGAATGGCGATGTAGATCTAGTGATGACTCACGCACCAAAGGCTGAAGCGAATTTCGTTGAACAAGGTTACGGGGTTCTACCTCGCAAGCTGATGTACAACGACTTTGTCATTGTTGGTCCTCAAAGCGATCCAGCGAAGATTGAATCTCAAAAAGCAGTGACTGATGTGTTCAAAGCAATCGCGAACAATAACGTGACCTTTGTTTCTCGTGGTGACGACTCTGGTACTCATAAGAAAGAGATGGGTATTTGGGCACAAACTAAAATGGAACCAAACTTCGGTGGTTATCGCAGTGTGGGTCAAGGCATGGGCCCTACTCTGAACATGGCGTCAGAGATGCAAGGCTACACCATGACAGACCGTGGTACTTGGTTGGCTTACCAAAACAAATTGGATCTTAAAATCCTTTTCCAAGGTGACAAAAACCTGTTTAACCCTTACCAAGTGATTCTTGTTAACCCAGAACGCTACCCGAGCATCAACTACCAAGCTGCGAAAGTATTCAGTGATTGGCTGGTTAACCCTAAAGGTCAGAAACTGATTAACGACTTTAAACTGCACGGCAAACAGCTGTTTGTTGCGAGCGCAGAATAGCTGATTGTAAGCAATGAGTCGTTGCTTGTAAGTAAAGCGTAGCGTTGAAGGTGTAGTCAAAACCAACAAGCACTACACTTAGCTAAACAGTTAACGAAACACTCTTAAAAACAATAGCTGGCCAATTCAAGCTCAAATAGTTTGTGTCAGCTATGATTAACATCAGTCATTACCGATAAAGATCTATTATCGATTCACACGAGATACTTCATGACCCTATGGCAAACAACGATTGATGCAATGAACCTACTAGTGAGTTTTGACCACGAATTGTGGAAAATCGTCGCGGTATCCTTCAGCGTATCTTTGTCCGCCATCTCATTAGTGATTGTTCCTGCAATCCTTATGGCTTTCTTATTGGCTTATACTGAGTTCCCCGGGAAGTGGGCATTGTTATCGGTGATCAACACCCTGCAAGCTATCCCAACCGTGGTTATCGGTTTGTTGATGTACATGATGCTCTCTCGTTCTGGCCCACTCGGTGATTGGGAATTACTGTTCACCCAAAAGGCGATGATTCTAGGTCAGATGCTGATCTGTTTCCCAATCCTAGTCGCGATGATGCACGGCGCTCTCCAAGCCAGTGACCGCCGAGCGGTTGAAACGGCGCGCACGCTTGGCGTATCAACGACTCGTGTGGCGTGTACGTTAATTTGGGAAACGCGCTTCCCTCTTTTAGCTGCAACTATCGCTGCCTTCTCTCGTATCGTCACTGAGGTTGGTTGTTCAATGATGGTCGGTGGCAACATTATGGGGATGACAAGAAACATCCCAACAGCTATCGCTATGGAAAGCCACAAAGGCGCATTCGCTCAAGGCGTCGCCCTCGGTATGGTGTTATTAGCATTGGCATTAGCCCTTAACTTTTTCCTTTCCAGTGTGAGAGGAAAAGGCTATTTAAGAACTTAGGAACGCTGTCATGAGTATAAAAATAACAACGCAGCAAATTTCAATGCGCTACAAAGAGCGTGTTTTGTTCCATATTCCCGAATTGTCGATCGGCCCCAACGATGCCATTTATCTCAAAGGAGATAATGGTGTGGGTAAAACGACCCTACTTAAAATATTGTCTGGATTAATTCAGCCGAGCTCTGGCCGTATTCAGTCTCCAACACAGAGCTGGCAACAAAGATTATTCCCTCGACTCAAGTTCAAAGACATCATCTACCTGCATCAAACCCCCTATCTTTTTGATGGCTCGGTGTACCAAAATGTCGCTTATGGCATTCGCTTTAACAAAGAGAGCCAAAAAGATAAGCGAGCTCAAATAATTAATGCATTGAGAATGGTAGGTTTAGAAACCCTGGCAGATGAGCATATTTCTGTGTTGTCTGGCGGTGAGCGTCAACGCGTAGCAATGGCTCGAGCTTGGATTCTTAAGCCTTCAATCTTGCTTATGGATGAACCAAGTGCTTCTTTAGACAAAGAATCTATTGAAAGATTGGTGATTATGGCCGAAGATCTTCTTCAGAGAGGCGCGAGTTTAGTCATCACCAGTCACCAAACTAACGCGTTAACCGATTTATGTAAGAAGCAGTGGTGGATCAAAGACAATACTTTGACCGAATCCCCGCTTCTGCAAGTTATTCAGAAAGATAAAGCACAAGAGAATATTTATGTTGCTTCCAACGCAAACTAGTTGGGTTATTTTGGCTGGCGGACAGGCCAGCCGTATGGGCGGAAAAGATAAAGGACTCGTTGAGCTCAACGGTTCTCCGCTTATTCAATACGTTATAAACAAGCTGTCACAACAAGATGTCAGCATCACTATCAATGCCAATCGTAACTTAGACAGTTATAAAGCATTTGCTCCGGTTGTTTCCGATTCTTTCCCTGACTACCCGGGTCCGTTGGGTGGCATTCATGCTGGCCTTAAAAACGCGAACACCGACTGGGTTGGCTTTGTCCCGTGCGACAGCCCACAAATCAGTGACGACCTTGTTGAGCGTTTTTGTTCTGCAGTTAAAGAAGACAGTGACATTCTTGTCGCGCATGATGGCGAATTTAAGCAACCTGTATTCACCCTATTCCACAAACGTGTTCTGCCAAAGCTAGAAGCGTTTTTGGAACGTGGTGATCGTAAAATCATCTTGCTATACAAAGAGTGTGTTACCGAATACGTTGATTTCAGCGATTCTCCTAACTGCTTTGTTAATCTCAACACGCCAGAAGAACTCACCCAATTCGGAACGCTTCAATAATGAAAGATTCTAAACAACGCCCTATCCTTCCTTTATTGGGCTTTGCTGCTTATAGCGGTACAGGCAAAACGACCGTACTTGAAGCCCTGCTTCCTCTGTTGACTGATGCGGGTTTAAAAGTTGGCGTGTTAAAACATGCTCACCACGATTTTGATGTCGATAAGCCGGGTAAAGACAGTTACCGCTTACGTAAAGCGGGCGCGAACCAAATGTTGATTGCATCGCGTAATCGTCACGTGATGATGACAGAAACACCAGAAGCCGAAGCAGATTTTTATTACCTGCTGACTCGATTTGATACCAACACCCTTGATCTGATTTTGGTTGAAGGCTGTAAGAACATCGCCTTCCCTAAAATTGAACTGCACCGAGATGAAGTGGGCAAACCTTGGTTATATCCAAACGATAACAACATTATTGCTATCGCGGCAGACAGCCAAGTTGAATCAGAGCTGCCACAAATGGCGATCAGCGACTTAGAAGCGATTCGTGATTTCATCATCGATTACGCGCAGTCCTTTGACCTTGTCTCTACAACAGGCAGAGCCGTGTCATGCTCATCTTCAAAAGACGCAGCGCCAGCTGTTTGTTGTGATTCGTTCTCTCCTGCAGGTTTAACCGTTACTCAAGGCCAACAAAAGATTGTTGATAGCATTGACGCACTCGATCTCACAGAGAGTGTTGAATTACTGCAAGGCTACGGCCGCGTGCTGGCTGAAGATGTGATTTCGCCAATCAACGTTCCTCAGAATACCAACTCTGCAATGGACGGTTATGCAATTCGTAGTGAAGATCTAGAATTGGACAGTTACAACATCGTTGCTGAAGTCATGGCGGGCCACAGCTACGAGCAAATCGTGCAACAAGGTGAAGCCGTTAAAATCATGACCGGCGCACCAATGCCAGAAGGCGTTGATGTTGTCGTGATGCGTGAACAAGCCGTCCAAGATGGCGATAAAGTTAGCTTCCCTGATGCTAAAATCTCGGTTGGACAAAATGTCCGTATGGCAGGTGAAGATTTAGAAATCGGCCAACCTGTCTTTACACGTGGCACACGCATTGAAGCGCCAGAAATGGGCATGATGGCGTCGTTAGGTTTTGGTACCTGCCCTGTTCTGCGTAAAGTGAAAGTGGGTGTGTTCTCTACGGGTGATGAAGTTCAAGCGCCGGGTCACGAGCAAAAACCAAACTCTATCTATGACTCAAATCGTTTTACTATTATCGGCATGCTTCAAAAGCTCGGCTGTGACATCGTCGATTACGGCATCATTGAAGATGATGAGCAGAAGATGATGGATGTGCTGCATTCTGCGTCGCTTGAAACCGATATGGTTTTGACTTCTGGTGGTGTGTCTGTTGGTGATGCGGATTACATCAAGCTTGCGTTAGATAAACTGGGTGAAATCAACTTCTGGCGTATCAACATGCGTCCAGGTCGCCCATTGGCTTACGGTAAGATTGAGAACAAGCCGTTCTTTGGTTTACCGGGTAACCCTGTTGCTGTGATGGTGTCGTTCATTAACTTTGTTGAGCCTGCGATCCGCAAGCTTCAAGGTCAAACGAACTGGACACCAGTAAAAGCAAATGCTGTAGCAACTGAACAACTGCGCTCACGCCAAGGCCGTACTGAATTTAGCCGTGGTGTGTTCTCGATGAATGAATCTGGCGTGCTTGAAGTGAAAACAACGGGCAAGCAAGGTTCAGGTATTCTGCGTTCAATGAGTGAAGCGAACTGCTTAATCGAAATCTCTCCAGCAGTTGATACTGTGAAAGTTGGCGAGACAGTGACGATCATTCCTCTGCAAGGTCGCGTTTAACTCAAAGCAAACACTTAAATTGACTTGGCAGCTTTTTAATTGATTTAGAAGCTTTTAAGTGATTTGGAAGATCTTCGCCAAGACATAGACGAAGCCCCTTCTATCGAGCTTTCGATGTTAAGGGGCTTTTTGTTCTTTTCGTTTCGAGAAAAACAACCTGTTCGTTTCCTAAAAGACAAATAGCTTAAATTACGCTAAACGTTTAGAACGATAATCTTAAGATTTCTTACCATTACCTTGAGCCACGTACGCTTTTTATGTAGAGTGCGCGCAAAGTAATAATTCTATTGGAGAGCACCATGGCTCGTACCATTCTGTACACTTACAAAGACGAAGACAAAGAGTTACTGTTTTCAAAACAAGAACACCGCACGATCCAAGAAGCTGTTGCTGCAGCTGAAGGCATCGATATCTCTGAGTATCTAAAAACTGAGCAACAGCTTGAGTTGATTTCTGATACTAAAGCGGTTCGCAACTACCAAGACAACTACTTCCGCAAGCTTGGCTTTACTAAGCTTACGTTGAAGCAAAAAGACAATCTTGGTGTTGGTAAAAAGAAGAAGTAAGCCCTCTGGCTCTTTTGCTTGATATGTCGCTTCTAGCTTTTCGTTTGTAATTAAGATCTAAGCTCTTAGAGCTAAAGAAACGAAAACGCTGAACTATAAAAAATGCCGCAACCTCGAAAGAGATTGCGGCATTTTTATTTGTGCTTTTAACTATCTAACCTTAGCTAGCTTAACTTAAGTCACGATTACTTAATGTTAAGGAATGCAGCGCCACGAACGCCGCCTGAATCACCATGCTTCGCTTTGATGATCTTTGGACATTTCGCTACAGACAGTAGGTATTTAGGGATACGCTTTGGCATCTCTTCGTAGATAAGTTCGAAGTTTGAAAGACCGCCACCCAATGCAACTACGTGTGGATCAAGACCGGTAAACAGGTTCGCGAAACAGATAGCCAATAGCTCCATGAAACGATCAACGTGCTCAGCCGCTTTTGCTTCACCTTCGTTGTACGCTTGAATGATCTCGATTGCTTTCTTCTTCTCGCCGAAATAGTGCTCGTAAATCAATTCAAAGCCACGACCTGATAGGTAGCTGTCTAGACAACCTTTCTTGCCACAACCACAACCGAGTAACGGTGCGTTGTCGCCAAGGTGGAACCAAGCATCAATAGGAAGACGCATATGGCCCAGTTCACCAGCAACGTGGTTACGACCAGAGAACACTTTGCCTTCGTAAACTAACCCGCCACCAAAACCAGTACCTAGAATTAGGCCTGCTACTGATGGTTCGTCTTTAAGCTCGTCATCCCACGCTTCTGAAAGCGCAAAGCAATTCGCATCATTTTCAATTTTCACACTACGACCAATAAGTGCTTCTAGGTCTTTACGTAGTGGTTTCCCCGTTGAAGCTGGCACGTTAACAACCAGCATTGTGCCGTCGTCAGCATCTTCCATACCAGGAAGACCAAGACCAATTTTACCTTCGCAAGAAAATTCACTGTCGTACTTCTTCACCAAACCGGCAATCGTATCAAGTAGCAGTTGATAATCTTCAGTAGGCGTTGGTACGCGTTCTGTTGCTACTCGCTCAAGTTTTTCATTGAACGCACCAAATTCAATTTTTGTGCCGCCAACATCGAAGCCGTAATACATGAAATCTCTCCAATTTTTCCCTAAATTCGGGCAAATAAATTTTTCAAATTAAACATCTAGGACGCATTATCCATAACACTCCCCCTACAAACCGTGATGGATAACAAACTTATCTCGTGTTCGAATCTGTTTGAACAACAAGTCAGCACAAAGCGGTTAAAGGTTAGAGTGACGTCTCATTTTTAGTGTGCTCTATGAAAGCGTTCAGGCTTGGTTTGGTTGGATCGGACTTATAACGCGTCTTACTTAGCATGTAGCTTTCACGAAATGTCTCAAACCACAGCTGTAAAGTCTTTGCGCCCTGCTCTTCACCAGCCTGTTTCAAAACCAAGCTCGCTACTTCTGCAGTCGAGAGATGTTGTTCGTTGTCTGACTTACGCATCATGTATTGCGAAACCGATTCTGGTTCGATCGACAACACCGGTAAGTCTTGCAGATACTCTGAACGACGGAAAATACGTCGTGCTTCACGCCAACTACCATCAATAAAGATCAGCAACAACGTCTTGTTCGAATCTCGCATCTCACCAAGGTCAGCAACCACGCGCGATTTGTCATCAGTATAATCTTCAGGAAATACCACGACAGGCTGATATTTATCGTCTTTCAGCACATCAAGCATCTCTTGATTCGGTTCAGTGCGGTGCCAAAGGTAGGCATAGCTGTCTTTAACGGTATCAAGGATTAAACGGCCGGTATTACTTGGCTTAAGTATTTCATTGTCCGATAAGATCAACATGGTCGCGACGTTCGTATTTACGTCTGGTTGATGTTCACAGATACAGCTGTCTTGTTTGATTTTACAGAACTCACATCGAACCACTTTACACCCGCGCGCGTTAAACGGCTTGGTAGAAAGAGACAAACGGTGTTGATATAAACGGTGAAAAGCGTGGATTCTCATGGACAATAACGATAAATCTAGAAAAGTGGCACGATTGTACTTACAGTGTCCCTAGAATGATAGAAGGAATTCCCATGCAAGACCCATCACTGCTTCGCCTTGTTTTCTTTATTAGCGCTTTTGTTTTGTGTGCGTTGTGGGAATATCGTGCGCCAAGAAAAACGTTGACTCAAAATAAATGGTTTCGTTGGGGAAATAACTTCTCATTAATGGCGCTTAACAGTGTTTTATTGGCGACATTAATACCTGTTGCGGCATTTCAAGCGGCACTGATTGCGGAACAAAATCAATGGGGTCTGTTCAATAACATTCGCCTACCCTTTGAAATCACCGTGTTCCTTTGTGTCGTGTTATTAGATCTTGCCATTTACACTCAACATTTAGTCTTCCACCGTATCCCTGTCCTGTGGAAACTTCATCGCGTCCATCATGCCGATTTAGATATCGATGTCACAACTGGTACCCGCTTCCACCCCATCGAGATGATTTTATCTATGTTAATTAAAGTCGCGTTGATTTTCGTATTGGGTGTGCCCGCACTAGCGGTTGTGATATTCGAGGTTGTGCTTAATGTGAGTGCTATGTTCAATCACAGCAACGGTCGTTTACCTTTATGGTTCGACAAGCAGCTTCGTAAAGTGATTGTCACGCCAGATATGCATCGAGTGCACCATTCAGTGATCGTCAAAGAGACCCACTCTAACTTTGGGTTCTTCTTATCAGTTTGGGATATCTGGTTTAAAACGTATCGTGCTCAACCCAAGCTTGGTCACGATAAGGTAAGCATCGGTGTACCAGAAATACGAGACGGAAAAGAACAAAGGCTCGACTTGATGTTACGCCAACCATTCGCTTCCTTCCCTCATTCGAAAGACAAGACCTAACGCCTCAAGAAAATAATAAAAAATGGCGCAAACTCATAAGAGATTGCACCATTTTTATATGCGTAGCTTCTCACCTTTCAGCGGCAATTCCCACTTCCGGACGACGTTGACACACTTACTTCAATACGTACTTATGAAGCATGGCTTGTTGGTGCCCTGCTATCTCTCCGACTTGCTCTGAACTCTCGATCATAGATTCAAGTTGCAGCTTAGTATTCTCGCCCTGCTCAGATACTCGAGTGATTGAATGGGTAACATCGACAGTTGCACGAGCTTGTTCTTCGGTAGCCACCATGATTTGCTCAACACGCCCTTTGATCTGGCTAACCGCAAATTCTATTTTCTCGAAGGCTTGTCTTACATCGCCACTGGTTTCCAGTGCATTGGCCATCTCACTTCTCGATTCCGTTACAGAAGCACGTGAGCGATCGGCTGCCGCTACTAGCTCGTTCATCATGCTACGAATATTGGTGGTTTGCTGGGATGTGCCGCTCGCCAATTTACGCACTTCGTCTGCAACTACCGCAAAACCTCGACCTTGTTCACCTGCTCGCGCTGCTTCTATCGCAGCGTTCAGTGCCAATAAGTTGGTGTTTTCAGCGATTCCGCTGATCATATCGACCATTTCACGAATCTGTTTCACTCGACCATCCAAGTCAGCCATCGACTCTTCACTCATGCTAAGAGATTGCTCAAGCGCTTGTAATCGTTGTTGGTTAAGGCCAACCACTTGGCTGCCACTCACTGACTCATCTTCTGCTATTTGAGCATCGTCGTTCGATGCGTTAGAAATACGAGCAATCTCACCAATCGATGCTTCCAGCTCAGTAATGGTGGTGATCATATTCTGAAGTGATTCGTTCTGTTCGTTCAAGCTCGAATTGGTTTGCTCTGCAGCGTCATGGCTTACTTCAGCCGTTTGATAAAGCGTCTCACAGTTACGCGTTACTAAACGAACCGAGTCCGCGGTGGAATCAACGACCGTATTGAGTTTTGAAGTGATAACTTGAAGCTCTAGCGGCCCAAGCAATTCACTCTGTTTAGAGAAGTCATGATCTGCAAGTGAACTCAACTGTTGAGTAATGTTTTTTAGCCCTTTATTCATCCAACGGCGTAACACGAACCATGAAATCACAATGATTACGGCAATAACCAGCCCGCTGATAAACAACACACGATCAATATTGGTGATGGTTTGATTTACAACCAGTTCGCTTTCATCAATCAGATGGGAAGCGGTAGAAGACAACTGATTCAATGTGCTTATGACTGTATTCGCGAGGGTGATAACTTGCGTTAAGTTCTGCTCTTGCTGCTGAACAAGTTCGAGTTTCAAGAGGATCTGTTTGATCACGCCTTCTTCGGTAAAGCCTTCTTTCACCATCTCGTAAGGCGCCGTCAAGCTCGCGAACTCAACGATGTCTGGATGCCAATCGGCAAAATCGCTGTAAGCCAAGTTAAGGCCTGCGATTCGGTTTCTCAATTGACGGTATTCGTCTTGTGCTTTATCAATGTCAGGTTGCATCATCAACATCAAGAAGGTGTTCGCCATAGCAGACGCACTGGATGTGAATCGGTTCGCTGCATCGCTCGCTTCTGGGTTGTCTTCAACCAAGAATGAGCTGATTCGATTCATTTCTGGTCCGATAGACCCAACGCCATAACGGAACTCGCCCATTTTACTGTCGATCAGATTTTGCTTACTTTGAATTTCGATCTGCGCAAGCAGTACCGTGTTGGTCATGGTTTGCAGTTGCGCCATGTCATCGACAAGGTTTTGTTGTTGCTCTAAAGAGATTGCATCAGGAAAAGATTGGGAGATAAAAAGGAGTTCCTCTAGCGTGGTATTGCTCTCTGTCGCGAGTTGGTCAATTGAGCCCCTTATGGCATTCAGTGTATCTAAGTCGGTTGATTGGGTGCTGTAAGTGAGAAGTTTTACTTGTTCTAATACGCTTTGCGTTAATTCGGCGTTATGTAGAGCAAGGGGTAATGCTTGTTCCGAGAGTGCATCAAAATGTCCCCCGACCCGTTCAACGCCCCGAATGCTAACCATTGATAAAAAAGTAACAAGTAAAAGAATGGAAATAAATACAGCAGTGACGGTTTGAATGAGCGAGAATGTATAACGTGAGGGTTTTATTGATAAATTTGTGTCGGGCATGTGAAATCCAGTTTGACTACGAAAAGAGATATCCTTAAGTTAGGTCGTATACTAGAAGTCCTTGATGACGTTTTTATTTCAGTTTTTTGTCAGAAGAGTTACATATGAAAATCAGAAAAATGGCTGTAGTTACAATAACTTTAGCAACATTGGCTGCTTGTAGCTCGTCACCTTCGCCTTCTCAGCTTAGTCAAACCGCACAGAAACCCCTATCAAAGTCAGAACAATTGACTACAAACGCTTATATGAGCGTGTATGAACAGTGGAAAGGCGTGCCATACCATTTCGGTGGGACCTCATTTCGAGGTATAGATTGCTCTGCTTTTGTTCAAATCGCCGTGCAAAATGCGACTCAACAAGCTCTACCAAGAACCACAAAAGACCAGAGTAAAAAGGGAAAAGAAATTGCGTATGGGCAGGCAACAAGCGGTGACTTGGTGTTTTTCAAGACTTCGATGACGGTGCGACATGTAGGCGTTTATTTAGGAAACAACCAATTTCTACATGCCTCGACATCGAAAGGTGTCATTATTTCTAGGTTAGATAACCCTTACTGGGCATCCAAGTTTTGGCACTTTAGGCGTTTATAGCGGTTCGAAAGATAAACCGCTGAGCGAGGTAACTCTAGAAAGATACGACTTAAACGCCCGTTGTTATTATGCTGATTAATTACGACGATAAATGAGCAAACAAACCGTTAATCGTATTTAGCAACAGCAGTATCAAACAGGTTCTTCACTAACGCGATGTACTCATCGAGGAATACAATTTGTTCGTTAGTCGCTTTCTTAGCCCACACACCCGCTAATACTTCACCAAGATCCGCTACTACGGCATCTGCTTCTTTCAAAAGTTGAAAACGAACGCTCGAATGCAACTCTGGGTTTTGCTCGAAAATAGCCATGATGTTTGTTGAAATCATGTCGGTAACAATGTCTTCGACACTTTCGTTTCCAGTATCACCATTACTATTGGTAAACACATCAAGGTTGAATGATAGGTGCTCGATTAAAGCCAAATAGCCATCGGTTTCTACAACCACAATAATTCTCCGTTTTAAGCTCTAGAGCAGATTAATACGTACTTGCCTAATACTATGTAAATGAAGCTATTTGTCATCACTTTATTGCCCAAAACCACATTTAAATGATCCTAGTTAGTATTTCAGCTTAAAATTAAATCGATATAGCTTTATGTGGTATACCTGCCTACTTACGACATAAGTAAATTCACGCTAAAGAAGTGTAAGACAAACTTTGAAGCAAAGTATTGCGCCAGTTAACAATAGCCCTTTCAACTTACTCTAAAAGCTCATTTGATTTAGTCGCTAGACAATAACAAGCTCAAACCTCTTTTCCAGTTTGTGGCGTTCAAAACCGTTTCGATTGTGAGACCAGTTCCAAACTATTTCATCACGTCAGGTTTTCAATTTATGTTTGTATTTCAAAGAGCTTGAATCAGTTCGAGTTCACAATTCGGCCAATTGATTCTACGTAAGATGAAGAAGAGCTAAGAACATTGACGAGTGCGTCTATAAATTGTTCAGATTTATCCTAAACTATTGCTATTAAACAAACAGTATTTCTAACCTTCAATCTTTTTAACTTTCAGTCTTTGAGGATTTCCTATGTGGCAGGCCATTTCTCAACAACTTTCAGATACTCTTCTATTTAACTTTCAGATTACTGAACGTACCAAGGTTTCTGGTGGCGACATTAACGATTGCTATATGATCAGCGATGGTAATGAGCGTTACTTTGTGAAAGTGAATCAGCGAGAATTTTTACCTAAGTTTGAAATTGAAGCTGAGAACTTACGCTTGTTAAGAGAAACCTCCACTGTTTACGTTCCTGAGTTGGTGCTTATTGGCAAAACCAAAGAGTGCTCGTTCATTATTCTGAATTACTTGCCGACCAAACCGCTCGAGACGGGCAACAATAGCTTCGATTTCGGCGTTCAGCTTGCGCGGCTTCATCAATGGGGCGAGCAAAAAGAGTTTGGTTGCGACCAAGACAACTATATCGGCAGCACACTTCAACCCAACCCTTGGCATAAGAAATGGGGTCGCTTTTTCTCTGAGCAACGCATTGGTTTCCAACTGCAACTGCTCAAAGAGAAAGGCATCGAGTTTGGTGATATCGATGACATCGTTGATGTGGTGAATATGCGTCTTGCTGGCCACAACCCTCGCCCTTCTTTGCTTCATGGGGATCTTTGGAATGGCAATGTAGCAAATTCAGCCTTTGGGCCAATCTGTTACGACCCGGCTTGTTACTGGGGGGACCATGAATGCGATTTGGCATTAACGGAATTGTTTGAAGGTTTCCCTAAAGAGTTTTATGAAGGTTACCAGAGCGTCAATCCACTCGACGTTGGCTATACTGATCGGAAAGACATTTACAACTTGTACCATCTTCTTAACCACTGCAATCAATTTGGCGGCGAATATTTAGCACACACTGAAGCATGCATTCAGAAGATACAGGCCGTTTAATACCAATTACAGCTGTTTATAACCGAATACGATTGGTATCAGTTACAGTGAGGAGAATTTGCCATGCATAAATACACAGAGAAACATGTCTCCTGTCCGCATTGTGGGCACGGTATTAACATCACGCTTGATGCATCTAATGGTAGCCAAGACTTCTATGATGATTGTCCAGCGTGTTGCAATGCCATTCATTTGGATATGCAGGTTGACGAAGTAAGAGACAGAATCAACCTTTCGATTGATGCCGATGATGAACAAGTATTCTGACAATCAGTTTCTCGTTTAAACCATGATCAAAAAAGAGCACCTCACGTGCTCTTTTTTAATTTGGTCATCGGTGTGATTTTATTGCCACCGATTAAATGCGCTTAGTGGCTATTTCTGGTTCGCTAATACACGCTCGACAGTATCAACAATTGCCTGCGTTTGTGGATCGAACTCAATGTTCACTTGGTCGCCTACTTCACGGCCGCCAAACAGAGTACGATTCAGAGTTTCTGGGATCAGGTGAACAGAGAAACGGTTCTCTTCCACTTCACCAATCGTCAATGAACAACCATCAACGCCGATGTAACCCTTACTCAACACATACTTCATTGATTCTTGAGGCAGCTCAAACCAAAGCGTACGGTTGTTTTCTGTTTTAATCACATCGACTAGGTTAGCCATCAGAGTAATGTGGCCAGACATGCTATGCCCGCCAATTTCGTCACCAAACTTTGCTGCACGCTCAACATTCACTTTGTCACCAACATTCAGTTGGCCTAAGTTCGTCAATCGCAATGTCGCTTGCATTAAATCAAAAGCAATCTGGTTACCTGAAATTTCCGTTACCGTTAAGCAACAACCGTTATGAGCTACTGAAGCACCAATGGCTAATCCTTCAACCATTTCATCGCTTAGCTCAATGGTATGAGTTTGAAACGACTCTTTTTTGTTGATAGCAACCAGTGTTGCCATGCCTTGAACGATACCTGTAAACATAAGATTCCTATTTAGCATTCTAATAACAGTTTTTCATAGCAGTTATTGTGACATTTCTTTATGATTCGTCCAGTGGAAGCTTAAGATCATTGTCTCTGATTCCTTCAGAATGTCCTTTCCTACACTATTATTCTAATTTTCCCTCTTATTTGGAGTTGTTTGTGCATCGTTACAAAGAAGAATCCTCGAATCTAATCAAACTTGCGACCCCAGTATTGATCGCATCCGTTGCACAAACTGGAATGGGTTTTGTTGATACCGTAATGGCCGGTGGCGTAAGTGCTATCGATATGGCGGCGGTTTCGATTGCAGCAAGTATCTGGCTACCATCAATCCTATTTGGTGTTGGTCTATTGATGGCGTTGGTTCCTGTCGTTGCACAGCTGAATGGTTCTGGTCGACAAGTCAAAATTCCATTTGAGATTCAACAAGGCGCATTTTTAGCGCTCGTCATCTCCCTTCCAATCATTGGTGTGCTTTTTCAAACACAATTGATATTGGAGTGGATGGACATTGAACAACTCATGGCGGAAAAGACCATCGGCTATATGAATGCGGTGATGTTTGCTGTACCTGCATTTTTGTTGTTCCAAACATTGCGAAGCTTTACGGATGGTATGTCTTTAACTAAGCCTGCGATGGTGATTGGTTTTATTGGCTTGCTATTAAACATCCCACTTAACTGGATGTTCGTATACGGAAAACTTGGTGCTCCTGCTCTGGGTGGTGTTGGCTGTGGCGTTGCAACGGCTATCGTATATTGGGTGATGTTTGCTCTGCTGTTCGCTTACGTTTTAACATCAAAGCGTTTGGCGAAAATTAACATCTTCGGTACGTTCCATAAGCCGCAACTTAAAGCTCAAATTCGTCTGTTTAGACTTGGTTTCCCAGTGGCGGCCGCTATCTTCTTCGAGGTAACTCTGTTTGCGGTGGTTTCTCTGTTAGTTGCACCATTAGGTTCATTGATTGTTGCCGCGCACCAAGTCGCGATCAACTTCTCTTCGCTGGTTTTCATGATTCCGATGAGTATCGGGGCAGCCGTGAGTATTCGTGTTGGGCATAAGTTGGGCGAAAACAACACCGAAGGCGCTAAGATAGCGACACACGTGGGTATCATTGTTGGTTTAGTGACAGCCTTAATGACAGCGGCGTTAACTGTCCTGTTCAGAGAACAGGTTGCATTACTTTACACAGAGAACACTGCGGTAATTACCGTTGCAATGCAGTTGCTGTTGTTCGCGGCGGTTTATCAATGTACTGATGCCATCCAAGTTATCGCTGCAGGTGCTCTGCGTGGCTACAAAGACATGCGTTCAATCTTCAACATTACCTTCGTTGCTTACTGGTTGCTTGGCCTTCCTATCGGCTACATCTTGGGTATGAAAGATTGGATTGTTGACCCTATGGGTGCGCACGGCTTCTGGATTGGTTTCATCGTCGGTCTAACGTCAGCCGCGATTATGCTGGGTATGCGTCTACACTGGATGCACAAGCAGGACGATGACGTTCAGTTAGAATTTAGTTCTCGCTAGATTCGTACTCGCTAAGTCGGTCTATCTGATTTCGAATAAAAAAAAGAGCTCTGATTTTCAGGGCTCTTTTTCGTTTAATGGTCAGGTAGATCGCATCTGGCTTAGTATTCACTCTTCTCTCGAACAAAGCGCGCAAACTTGGGTTTTCCGTTTTGAGTAAAACCATTGTAGCGAAAGGTAATACGGCTGCCGATCTCTGGCGGTGCGAGTCTCATCTAGTCACTGAATCCGCTGCCGATATAAAATTCCACACCCTCTTCTGTGTGAACCAAAATTGAACCCATCATCCCTTTATACTTCCCTGTCCCACTCTTGTATCCAATAACTGTAGCTTCGGCATCGTGATGCCTTTTGAGCTTTAACAGGTCATTACTTCGGCCTGCTTGATAACGACTGGTGATTTTTCTAAGCATCAAACCTTCGCCATTACGCTCATCGACATTATCAAGTTGATGAAACAAAGCCTCTTCACTGTGAATTGGTACATGTTCTATGTAGCTGACATGAGATTCTCCAATCACGCTTACCCAATGCAAAATGTTGTAATAGCGCTTTTGATAATCTCCCGCAGCGCCGGGCATATCAAACAGCATGAAATCGATTTGGCGCCATGCTGTGTCACTCGGCGTATGGTCGAGAACGGTAGATTGAACAAGGTGGAACTTGCCCCTTCCTGCCCACAACTCTCCTTCGAGATGGACCTTAGGTAAGTTTTCCGTAAACCACTTCGGTGAGTAAATACGATTACCATTGCGTGTATAAAGATGTTGTCCATCCCATAGAGCCCGAATCCCATCAAGTTTTTCACTCTTCCAGTATTCAGAAACATCTATGCCTTGCTGGTAGGAGTTTGCAAGCACCAAATAGTCCGGAGGTAAATAGGATGAATGAGATGAAAGCGAACACACCCATAGAGTGGCTAAAGCCAGTTTGGTTAATCTCATCATCTTCTCCGTATTAATAACTGTAGTGGTCAACAAATGCTTTTAATCGTAAGTGCTCTAACACGCAGTTAGACAATCTTTGCTAGAAGATGCGATCCACTCATCAACCTTATCTAACCCTTGCATCTATTCATTAAATTAATGACTTATGGCTCTCATATGATCCGCCGTTTTTAGTTCTCAAATTGAGAAATGCCTTTTCTCAATTTGAGATGGGAATTCACGATAAATATAAGCCATTGAAAAATAACAATATAAAAGTTGGCACATTCAGTGCAATTGTCCATACATACTGAAAAGGAGATATCGCTATGGAACTACGTAAGATTGATTTAAACACAACGACACTGACACTTTCTATTTTCGGTGATCTGGATGCAGCAGGCAGTCGTGATGCACAAACCGACATCGATGATGTGATTTCTAACGATGGTCACCCTGAAATCGAAGTTGATTTTAGTCAGGTTGAGTTTTTAGATTCATCTGGTGTTGGCGCGATTGTTTATATGTTCAAACGTCTGACTGAACGCGAGCGCAACATGCGACTTGAAAATGTGACGGGTCAACCTCTTGAAATTATGAACTTGCTGCGTATTGGCCACGCTATCCCAGTAAATTCAAAAAATCCTGCAAATTCATGAAGACCCACTAAGCTAGAAGTAACAAAAAATAATAAGAAAAATTAGAAACATAGGACGTTGGCATGAAAATACTGAAAAACTACATAGCCCTTTCTCTGTCCGCTCTCGTTCTGGGTGGCTGTACTAGCTATCCTGAACAAGGCACAGGGGGTTTGGCTGAAAGTTACGATTCTATTAACTATCAAAACTCAGACTTCTCTCCTGTCATGCCAGACGAGCCTCTTGGTCCGGAACATGGATTACGCTTTGATTGGCAGCTCGCTAAATTGCACCTTGATGCTTTGATTCAAGAAGGTGCTCGTTGGTGTTTCCCCGCTGCTGTTGTTCAAGCAATCGAAAAGCAAAATCGTATTGCTCGCGAACTTCAAGGTGGTCTACTACTGGATGCAGCCAACGACTTAGTAATCCAAAGAAAACGCCTAAATGAACTTGAGGTCCAACTGGATTACGTAACTTCACAAGCCCGCTGTGAGCCACCACAAAATGAAAATCAATTTAGAATGCAACTGTCGGTTATTGAACAGTTGTATGACCTACTTAATGTTGACAACCAATTTGCGGAAAACTCGACTGAAGTAAATCCTAAGTATATGGGAAGACTGGCCGAGGCGACCACTTTACTTAAAGAACACAAATCCCTAGACCTTGTTGTTACCGGCCATGCTGATGCAACGGGTGCCGAAGAATACAACGACAAGTTAGCACTTGGACGAGCGAAACAAGTCGAACGCTACCTGACTATTTTTGGACTAGGCGCTCAACGAATCAAAGCCGTATCTGTTGGCGAAACCGTCCCTCTTTTTGAAGGCGAATCTGACGGCACACGTTTAACTAACCGCCGAGTAAGTATCGAAGTTATCTCGCCTAAGAATGCCGAGAAAATGGGAGGTGGAATATGAAATCCTTAATCGCTTTTATCATCACCCTGTCGTTGAGCTTTGCGAATGTCGTCAATGCTAACGACGAGTTTTCAGACGCGGTTCAAGTCGGTGACCTTATCCAAGTTAATGTACCCGGTGAAAGCACCTTAAACACTGGTTTCCAGGTGGATAAGCGTGGACGTATTGCCCTTCCTGAAGTAGGCGCTGTGTTTGTTGCAGGTTACGACAGCGAACAGCTTAACAAAGTCGTTCTAGAGTCGCTGGCAACCGCTTATAAAGATCTTTCGAACGCTTCAGTGTATGTAAAAGAGCAGCAAATCATCATCTACGTGCAAGGTTATGTAGAACAGCCTGGCGAATACACGCTCTCATTAGGTTCTAGCATCCAAATGGCACTTTACGCTGCGGGTGGTTTACGCCCGGGCGCGCAACTGGATAAGCTGATTCTTAAGCGAGGCGCAGATAAGAAAGAGTTTAACTACAAACGATTCCTTGATTCAGGAGACGAGTCAGCATTACCTACTCTTCAATCACTGGATTCACTATTCGTTCCGGCTTCTCCATTAGTCGGTAACATCGAGCAAGAGTTTGACGCAGCAAAGCTTGCTAACTCAGGTGACAGTGCTGATTCTCGTAACTCCATCAAAGTGTTTGGTGAGGTGAACGCGCCGGGTTCGTTCACTTACAAAGAGAACACCGACCTTGTCGACGTACTTATGCGTTCGGGCGGCGTAACTCGTTATGCCAGTGTTGAGCAAATCCGAGTGATTTCGAACAACACCCCAACGCTATTCAACCTAAAACGTTACTTAGATTCTGGTGACGAAAGTCTGCTTCCAATTTTACGCCCGGGTGCGACCATTTTCGTTCCCAAGCAAGAAGAAGAGATCAAATCCGGCGCCAACATGGTTTACGTAATGGGCGAAGTCGCAGCCCCTGGTGCTTTTGAAGGCAAAAGAGACGCGACCTTTATGGATATCTTGGCGAATGCGGGCGGCCCAACTCGATTTGCAGAGTCACGACAAATCCGTGTCATCAAAGCAGATGGTAGAGTGCTTAAATTCGATTTAGCGGCTTACACTGAAGGCTTGCCTAACTCCAACCCTCCTAGCATCAAAGCGGGTGACGCGATTTTCGTTCCCGAGAAAACCGACATGAACGAGAAGTCTTGGTTGAAAATCACGCCAGACCGAGCAGTTAACGTGATTGGTGAGGTCAATCGACCTGGTCGTATTGAATGGTCAGATGAAATGAACTTCATGGGGCTATTGGCACACGTCGGCGGCCCTACGCTACGCGCTGACACATCGAAAATCGAGGTTGTTACGGGTAGAAAGCTAGTCGTGTTTAACCTTGATGATTTTATTCGAAATGGTGCGCCACGTGATCAAATGCCACAAATTCGAGCGGGTTCTATCGTGCGCGTTCACGACTTGCCACAAGATCCTTCAGACAATAAATCACAATGGGTTCGTCAAAGCTCTGATGCTTCGATCTACATCTTTGGACAAGTGAATGCGCCTGGTCGTTACCGCTTCACCAAAGACATGCACTTCCTTGATATCTTGTCAGCGGCTGATGGCCCAACAAAGGATGCCGACATCCACAATGTTCGAGTAACGCATCGTGACAAAACCTATTCGCAAGTAAGCAAACTTAACTTATCACTGTACTTCGAAACCGGTGACGAATCGTTACTGCCAAACGTAACCACTGGCGACACGATTTACATCCCAGAGAAAGGCAAAAACTGGTTAGATACACCGAAAGAAGAAACCGTTCGTGTGCTTGGTGCGATTAACAATCCGGGGCGTTATGTGTTCAACGACAACATGACCATTCTAGATATTCTGGCAGAAGCAGCAGGACCTACCGACAATGCTTATGTAGAAAAAATTACCATCGTCAATATGTCTTGCTGCCAAGGTCAGGCTCGTACTTTTGACCTTGTTGAATTCAGCAAAACGGCGAACATTTACAACTTGCCGGTGCTACGCGCTGGTGACACGATTTACATCCCAGACCGTCGCGAAAGCTTTATTGAAAAAGCACGCGTCGGACTTGATGACATACTGCGTATCACCACCACCATCGTATTAATAGGAGCTTTATAATGACAATTTCAGCGACCCATGCCGAAGTCGAGCAACTGTATTTAGCTTCTGAACTTAACGGCCAAAAATCAATATGCGTCACCGCCTGCCATTCAGGTGACGGCGTAACATCTATTGCAACCGCATTAGCCGAGCGTTTTCTTCTTGCGGGTCATTCAACGCTTTATGTTGATCTCAACTTATTCAACCCTGCTTTCAAAGATTTGAATATGCTAGAAGATAATCAGCAAGGTCAACTGATAGAACATGTTGAATCTCAGCGTACGTTTATCGGTGTCCCTGCTCCACAAGTTGCTTCAACGCAATTGGCTTATAAAGATCCGACAACGTTACAAAAAGTGGTCAACAAATGGTTAGAGAAATACGACAGAGTCATCATTGATACCTCACCGCTTCTCAACATAAACAAAGGCAATATTCCGGCGCAGTCTGTCGCGAGCGCTTGTGGCAGTACACTAATTGTTGTCGCCTATGGAGAAACGTCGAGTCACCACCTAGAACAAGCGAAAAAGCTGCTTGATGCACAAAGTATCAATCTAATGGGCTGCGTGATGAACATGAAACAAAAGCCTAGCTTTGCACAAGAGTTGGTCAGACAAATCAATCGAATGAAATTTATCCCCGTTAAGCTTCGCGATAGCTTGGCAAACAAGCTGTATCAAAATGAGTTTTTGAACCTTCCGATGTAACTTTCTTTTGCTACTTTCTGGCTGTCATTAAACCATGACAGCCACCTATCTTATTAGACTTCAAGCTCCAACAGTTCTGAATAAATAAAAACCAAATTGAGTGTTTTTGGCGAAAATATGACTAAAAATACGATTTTAAAAACTATTCAACGCATTTCACGCACGCAAGTTGTGGTCTTACCACCTTTAAGCTCATCCAAAAATCAACAGCCCCACACCTAACTTTAGCGGTAATGTGACACAGGCGGTTAAAGTGCCATGTAAATCGCATCAAAGATGGAATTCGTACGATTATTCCCTAAGATTATAAATAGAGGTGGTTTTTGACGAATTTGTAATAGTTTGACAAAGTTATCCGATGGCTGTTGAAACACAGTGGATGAATTGGCAAATCACACTTCACTGACTTTGCACGTTTATCTATTCAAACTTCACCCATCCCTCCTTCTGCTCAAATGGTTCAAATACACGGAAAGGATCACCATCGAGCAATTTAGATAATCAATTTACCTTGGTTACCTTAGTTGTATTATTAAAGAGAAAGGAAACTCAATATGAAATACAAGTTAAGCTCCGTATTTTTGTTAGTGGCAGCAGCCAGCGGTAATGCTAACGCTGGAGAATGTGGCAGCGTAACAATTGCAGATATGAACTGGAACTCTGCAACACTGATCGCCAATATCGACCAATTCATCCTTGAACATGGTTATGGGTGTGATGCTGAACTTATCCCTGGCGACACTATGCCAACAGGCACGTCTATGATCGAAAAAGGCCAGCCTGATGTTGCACCTGAACTTTGGAGCAACAGCTTAAAAGACGCATTAGATAAAGGTGTTGAAGAAAAACGTCTTCGCTACGCAGGTAAAGCACTTGTGAACGGCGGTGAAGAAGGCTTTTGGGTTCCAGCTTACCTAGTAAAACAGTACCCTGAAATGGCAACCATCGAAGGCGTACGCAAAAACGCAAGCTTATTCAAACACCCTGAAGATCCAGATACATCTGCATTCTACAGCTGCCCTGCAGGCTGGAACTGTCAGATCAGCGCCGGAAACTTGTTTAATGCTCTTGAGCTAGAAAACAGCGGTTTCACGATTGTTGATCCAGGCTCGAGTGCCGGCTTATCTGGCTCTATCGCAAAAGCTTATGAACGTGAAGAAGCTTGGTTTGGTTACTACTGGGCACCAACCGCTGTGCTAGGTAAATACGACATGGTTAAAGTTGACTTTGGTAGTGGTGTTAATGAACAAGAGTTCTTAACTTGTACCACCAAAGAAGACTGTGATTCACCTAAAGCGACCATGTACCCGCCTTCACCCGTTCACACTATCACCACTGAGAGTTTTGCGTCACGTGCACCTGAAGCTTATGACTACTTCACTAAACGTGGCTTCACAAACGATAAGATGAATTCCCTGCTTGCTTGGATGGAAGACAATCAAGCGGATGGTGAAGAAGCGAGCTTGCATTTCTTGAGTGAGTTCCCAGAAGTATGGCACCCATGGGTTTCTCAAGAAGTCGCTAAGAAAGTTGAAGCTGAGCTTTAATCGCAGCATTTCGATAGCCGTTATATTTCAATGATAGCTATATTTCGAAACGCACTGTGCACTAAGGCTAAGCACTAAGCACTAAGCTTCAATAATACGGAAATAACGTCGCTATACTTGATGTTATTCATGATTCGGAGCCCTTTTCATAGGCGATTACCTCATCGCATGAACAAGTGGCTCCGAACTATAAGGATATAAAATGGCTGACACCAATTGGTTATCAACCTTTCCAGAGATGGAACGCGCTGATTTACGAACCATAAAAAAGACGCTAGATGGCGCATACCGTGAATTCTCTCGTGAATACGGTGAATTGATTGAATCTCTATTTGACCCTCTTCTTTCATTCCTTGTTTGGTTTGAAAAACTTCTTATCTCAACCCCTTGGATTATAGTCCTCGCCGTTTGTACGAGCCTTGTCTACGCCGCGAGTCGTTCTTGGAAACTGGCTTTAGGTTGTGTCGTTTCTCTGCTCCTTATTGGTTACTTTGGAATGTGGGAAGACACCATGCGGACGCTCAGTATCATCACTGTTTGTACCTTGGTTTCGATATTCTTAGGCATTCCGATTGGTATTGCGATGGCTCGTTCAAATCGAGCTCAGTCAATTGTTACGCCGATGCTCGATATCATGCAAACCATGCCTGCGTTCGTTTATTTGATTCCAGTGGTAATGCTACTGGGCATCGGTAAGATTCCAGGGCTAATCGCCGTGGTTATCTACGCGATTCCACCTGTAATTCGTCTAACTAACCTAGGCATACGCTTAGTTGATAAAGAAGTCCTTGAAGCCGCTACCGCTTTCGGTGCGAGCAAAAAGCAACGCTTATGGGGTGTTCAACTTCCTCTAGCAATGCCAACGATCATGGCGGGTATTAACCAAACCATCATGATGGCACTGTCTATGGTTGTTATCGCATCCATGATTGGTGTGAAAGGCCTAGGACAACCGGTTCTCAAATCGATTACTAACCAGTACTTCACATTAGGCTTGATGAATGGTTTCGCCATCGTTGCCCTCGCAATCCTTTTTGACCGCGCTTCACAAGCGTACGCAAGAAGAACTAATGCGCATTTAGGAGGATTCAAGCATGACTAAACCATTGATTGAAATTAGTGGTCTGTACAAGGTGTTTGGACCGAAACCAATGTCTGTTATGAACCGAGTTCAAAACGGCGAACACAAAGATCAGATTCTTGCGGATACGGGTCATACCGTTGGTTTGAAAGAGATCAACCTTGAGATTAACCGTGGTGAAATCTTCGTTATCATGGGGCTTTCTGGCTCGGGTAAATCGACGCTGATTCGCCACTTCAACCGTTTGATTGACCCGACTCAAGGTAAAATCATGGTTGAAGGCATTGATGTGATGAGCCTCAACACTAAACAGCTAGAAGAGTTCCGTCGTCATAAAATGTCGATGGTATTCCAACGCTTTGGCTTAATGCCTCATCGCACTGTGGTTGAAAACGTTGCGTACGGGTTGGAAGTACAAGGCATCAAAAAAGAAGACCGTTTAGCGAAAGCCAACGAATGGTTAGAAACGGTGGGCTTAAAAGGTTACGGCAAGCAATACCCAGCGCAACTTTCAGGTGGTCAGCAACAACGTGTTGGGCTTTCGCGCGCTCTGTGTACTAACGCTGAAATCTTGTTAATGGATGAAGCCTTTTCGGCACTCGACCCTTTGATTCGAAGTGAAATGCAAGACCAGCTTATTGAACTTCAAGAGAAGCTTCATAAGACGATTGTTTTCATCACACATGATCTGGACGAAGCACTCCGCCTAGGCGATAGAATCGCAATTTTGAAAGACGGCGAGTTAGTACAACAAGGCACACCACATGAGATTCTGCTAAATCCAGCCGATGATTACGTGGAAGCGTTCGTGAAAGACGTAAACCGTGCTCGTGCACTGACCGTTGAAACCGTTATGCAGCCTCCTCTGTATCGAATCACATCAGAAACAATTGAAGGTGCTTTGGCACAAATGAAGATGCTTAAAAACGATTACGCTTATCACGTAACAGATGACGGCTATCAAGGCCTAGTCACACAAGAAAGTCTACAAGACGCCGTTGAAGATTCATCGGTACATGATTTTAGTGATGAGATATACGAAGAAGTCCCTGCCATCTTACCAGATGCGGTGATTGAAGAAGTGCTACCGGACACTATGTCTTGTGACTACTCTCTTCCAGTTGTTGATGAAGACGGTAATCTAAAAGGTGAACTCGAGAGAAGCGCTGTTGCTGATATCTTCTCAGAAAGTAGCGAGGAAGAAGTAGAAGCCGACCCAAAGCCAAAAATTGATAAAGCTTCGTAGTCCTACTTTTCGTGATTTAAAGCACGGCTGTTTAAATTATCATTGTTTGGGTTATCGTTATTTGAGTTATTGCTATTTAGATTAGCCTAAACTACATAAACCGCTCTAAGACCACTGTTGTTATTTCACTGCGGTGGTCTTTTTTATTTGTATCGGGCTCGTTTTCTTCTGAGATCTACCCGCACCTTAGGCTTTATAGGCACCTAAGTTTATATTTCATAAGAGAAAACAAAATAAAATCAGTCCATTAGGTTTGTCACAAACCCAATAGCAAGATGAGTGAGATGCCAATTAAATGCTCTATTTGTACGGCAACCAGTTGAAATTATTCTAGAAAATGACTAAAACTTAATAGTATTAACAGATATTAAGCTCAATAAAAGGACTTAGTTTGATGAATTCTACTTTAGCGTCAGACGCAGCTACAAATCTAAACTCACAACAAGTGAGCAAGCTTGTCGATGAAAGCGTTCTGGAGCAAATGATTCGCGATACAAGTGCGGACATTATCCCTATCTTGATCGACCATTATGTCGAAGAATCACAAACACGCTTGGTCGCCATAAAAGAGGCTGTCACGCAGAAAGACGCTCAAACACTTGAGTTCGAGGTCCACACTCTCGGCAGCACAGCGCTTTCGTTAGGTAATCGCCCTTTGGGTGAATTAGCTCGAGCTTTAGAAAAGCTATGTTTAGAACAGAGTCATGATGCGGCATTTCGACAAGTTGACGAATTACTAGAGCTCGCAGAGCGTTCAATAAAAGCCTTGCTTGAAAGGAAAGAGGCAGGCTTCAGCTAGCTTTGCATGTTCATTATCGGTATCAGATTAAAAACTCAAAACAGTCGTTATTAATATAGTCGCCATAAGATGGGCTCCATCATGAACAGCAATGCGAGAAGTTATACAGGCCGCTTCTTAAAAGATTGCATGTGGTAGATAACAAATACACAAGACTCGTATTGATGGTTGCATATCACTATGTTATTGATTGGTTAGGATAAAGTTTCAAAAGGAATACACAATGCGCCCTAAGGTATTGTTAGTTGAAGACTCCACCTCACTCGCCGTACTCTACAAGCAGTACGTAAAAGACGAGCCCTATGATATTTTCCACGTCGAAACCGGCGCGGAAGCTAAGACCTTCATTGAAAGGCACTCTCCACAGCTTGTGATTCTCGACCTTAAGCTTCCTGACATGCCAGGCGAAGAAGTCTTAGATTGGATTACTGCTAACGAAATACCGACCGCTGTCATCATCGCGACAGCGCATGGTTCAGTAAACATCGCGGTAGACCTTATCCAACGCGGTGCAGAAGACTTCTTAGAGAAACCCATTCAAGCCGATCGACTCAAGACCTCTGTTAGCTTGCATCTAAAAAGAGCGAAACTCGAAAACCTCGTCGATAACATGCAAAGCAAATTCGATCGTGATCGTTTTCATAATTTCATTGGCTCTTGCCTACCCATGCAGGCGGTTTACAAGATCATTGATTCGGTAGCACCAACCACTGCCAGCGTGTTTATTAACGGCGAAAGTGGTACAGGTAAAGAAGTGTGTGCGGAAGCGATTCACCAAGAGAGTCAGCGTAATGGTAAACCCTTCGTGGCCATTAACTGCGGCGCTATCCCTCGAGACCTAATGGAGAGTGAAATCTTCGGTCACGTTAAAGGTGCGTTTACCGGTGCGACAACCGACCGGAAAGGTGCAGCAATGCAAGCGCATGGCGGTACCCTATTTCTCGATGAGCTTTGTGAAATGGAACTGGAGATGCAGAAGAAGCTCCTCAGATTTTTGCAAACTGGTACGTTTACTCCACTCGGTGGCAACCGCGAGATTAAAGTGGATGTCAGAATTATCTGTGCGACCAACCGCGATCCACTGGTTGAAGTAGAAGAAGGACGTTTTAGAGAAGACCTTTACTATCGTGTTCACGTTGTGCCTATCGAAATGCCACCGCTTCGTGAACGAGGAAGTGACATTGTCACCCTATCTAATCACTTCTTGAAACTGTACGCGAAGCAAGACAAGAAGAAGTTCAAATCAATAGACAAAGAAACGCAGAATCTACTTAAACGTTATGCGTGGCCAGGCAATGTGCGTCAGTTGCAAAACATCATCCGTAACATCGTGGTGTTGAACAATGAAACGAGCGTGACTAAAGACATGTTACCGCCTCCGATTAATAAAGTAGATGCCGCTCCATCATCTAAATCAGTGACACCAATTCGAGTAACTGCGCCTCAACCTGCAGTTGTTGAAGCACCAGAAGCTAAGTTGCCACCGATTACTCCGGAAGAGTTGGAACAATCGTCAGTTGCTCAAGCTCACAATGAGCCGATGACGCCTGCATTTACCACAAGCGAAGGTGCTATTCGTCCAATGTGGCAAATAGAACGTGAAGCCATTCAACATGCCATCAATCATTGCGATGGGAATGTGTTAAACGCTGCTGTGCTGTTAGAACTTAGCCCTTCTACTGTTTATCGTAAGAAACAGGCTTGGGAATCGGAAGATGAGTACAATCAAGCCTAACCAAGGTGTACTCGACATAAACCTTCATGAGATTTGGCTGTTGATCGACAGCCAAACTTTTGGAGGCATAGAAACGCATGTTTTAGAATTAGCACAAGGCCTGATATCGGAAAGCGCTCAGTATTCAGAGGCTGTTCGTATCGTTCTTTTGACTAAGTTTAATCCTGAAGCGATCATCGTTGAAAAGTTGAATGCGCTGAACATCCCTTTTAGTTACCTCTCCGATTTAGCCTCATGTTCTGTAGATTCAAATGGCAATAGCGCGACACAGCTGAAACGTGCAGTTCAACATTATCAACCAAGGCTTATCCATGCTCATGGTTACAAAGCCAGTTTGGTCAGCAAGTTAATCAAGCTTCCGCCTCGTTTCAACAACACAAAGCAAATCACCACTTATCACGCAGGTGAAACCCCAACAGGCAAAGTATGGCTTTATGATTGGCTCGACCGTTACAGCAGTTTTCTTTCTGATCAGTCGCTCGTGGTCAGTGAAAAGATTAAAGCGAAAGTGCCGAGTCAAACCCATCAATTGAATAACTTTGTTAAAATGCCAACCGGGTTAACAAGCTCCCCTTCATCAAGCCCATTCCATGTTGGTTTTGTGGGGCGATTGAGCCATGAAAAAGCGCCTGATCGATTTGTTGCATTAGCCAAACAGTTTCCTGATGTTCGGTTTGAGCTTTTTGGTGACGGGCCAGAAATGGACATCTTAGTTAAATCGCAGCCTGATAATGTGACCTTTCATGGGCATCAGACCAATATGGACGACGTCTGGAGCCAAATCGATCTGTTAATCATCCCTTCTCGCTTTGAAGGCTTACCTATGGCGGCATTAGAAGCCATGATTCGTGGCATTCCCGTTCTCGCCACCTCAGTTGGTAACTTGCCTCAACTCATCGAGCATCAAGTTAACGGCTACCTTGCAAATTCAGAAGCTGAGCTAGAACAGTTTTTATCTTTGTGGATGTCATTGACGAACGAGCAGCGTGACTCTCTCAAGAGTCACGCGATAGAAACCGTGAAAAACCAATACTCTCCACAAGCCGTTGTCCCGCAGTTGTTGGAAATCTATCAACTTGACCGTTAATTCTAGCCTTAGTCGATAACTGGTTATTTGGGCTTGATGATTTAAGTACTTTAGTCAGTTTTATACTGATTCTCAAAATGACAAAACTCACCTCAAGGCTACGCCCTCACTTAATAATCCAACATTAAATCAGTAAGTTAAACAAAATGCATAACTGGCACTCACTTTGCAATCTTTAACATCAGGCGTAACTACGTCTAAAAAGATTGCGAGCCGAGTCCTAAAGAGTTTATTTGCCAATAGAGGTCACAATGGTCAACCCTGAAGCCAATAGATTGCCAGTCATCATCACGATCAGCACCTTGTGTGTTGGGCTTGGTGTTGTTTGGTACTTTGTGCCTCATCCTGCTGTCATTGTGGCGCTCGCTCTTGTGCCATTAGCCGGGTTATTCGTGTTAAACAAGACATTCTGGTTAGTTCTATTGTTCGTTGTCTTTTCATTTTTCCGAATTCACGAAGCCGTACCTCAGCTCTATTCGTTAAAAATACCGCTGATGCTTTCACTAGGAGCACTGTCAGCTTTGCTCTGGCATGCATTAATTAGTAAAGAGCTTAAAATCTTCTGGCACCCTTGTTTAAATTGGCTCGCCATATTTTGGGTATTGGTTTTCATTGGTATTATCTTCGCGTCCAACAGGCCAATAGCACTAGCAGAATTCAAGGGCGTTTATTGGAAAATTATCGTGATGACGCTTGCGATTACTTGGCTAGTAAACACCACTGAAAATCTCGCAAAAACCGCGATGACGATTATCTACGCTGGCGCTTTAGTCAGCTCTATTGCCGTGTACAACTCAGTAAATGGTATTGGGCTTGTCGAGGGCTCACGCGTGACTATTGGCCGAGATTTTGGCTCTATGTTAGGTGACCCGAACGACCTAGCACTGGTACTGATGTTCCCACTCGCCTTTACAATAAGCCAAGCCACCACGACTGGCATCTCACGATCCAAACGTTTAATCAGTGCCTTAGTTTGTCTGTTACTGCTCACCGCCATTATTGCCACTCAAAGCCGTGGCGGATTACTGGGTTGTATTGCGGTGATTGGTATTTTTGCGTGGAAGCTAGTGCGCTCTAAAGTCCTCTTAATCTCCGTAGGAACTGTCGCGGCCGTCGTGCTCTACTTGGTTGCTGGGATCTCAGACAGGTCTTCTGGTGGTGCAGCTGAACAAGGCATCGATGAATCTGCAATGGGGCGAATCTATGCTTGGGAAGCGGCAGTAAAAATGGCAGTTGAGAACCCACTGACCGGCGTAGGGTTGAACAACTTCTTCTCGAACTACTTCTTTTATAGTTCGCACTGGGACGGACTTAATCACGCCGTTCACAGTACTTGGTTTGGTGTATTAGCAGAAACAGGCTTTATTGGTCTGATCATTTTTGTCTGCCTTATCGTTTCTTTGATCAAAACCTCTCGTTCTACGCTCGCGAGATTAAAAAACTCGACCACAGAAATCGCACCCGAACTCAACGCGGTCGCCTATGCGATCTATGCCGGTCTGATTGGAACAATCGTGTCGGGTACATTTTTGACTCAAGGCTTCAACTGGCCGATTTATATCCTCGCAGCACTCACAGTTTGCGTCTCAAACGTATCTCAAACTGCCTGTCAAAATGAGAAAACCTAAAAGTCACATTTTAACCTATTGAAAGTATTATATTTATTAAATGGCACAATATATGAAAGTACTTCTATATAACAAAAAAGAGGATTTTCATTATGACGTCAGTATCTATACATCAATTCAAACATTGGCTTAAGTTTCATCCTAATTCTCGAATTAGAAATGTGTTTTTCATTTTGAAAGACATCAGAAGCGCAGAGCTACCTACCCCTAAACTATTTAATCGCTGTCTATATCAAGCGCACAAGCTAGTGGTGAATCTGGTTTCTGGCTTTACGCGATTCTTCTACTGGACTCCGGCTTTCAAAGGTCGTGTGGCTCAATGTGGCAAACGCCTGTATTTGTATGGTGGACTGCCTTTCGTCAGCGGTCCGGTGCAAATTACGATTGGCGACAACTGCCGTATCTCTGGCCACACGACATTCTCTGGTTGTACTCAACAACTTGAAGGCTTGGAACACCCACTATTGTCGATTGGCAATAACGTCGACATTGGTTGGCAGTCGACTATCGCTGTTGGAGGTAAAGTGGTTATCTCTGACAACGTACGAATCGCAGGCGGCGCTTTTCTATTTGGATACTCTGGACACCCGCTTGATGCAAAACGCCGAGCGCTAGGTGAAGGTGACGACCCTCAGCAAATCGGTGACATCATTCTTGAACCCGATGTTTGGTTGGGCACGAATGTGACGGTTAAAGGTGGCGTAACCATCGGCGAAGGTGCCGTAATAGCCGCAGGCAGCGTAGTAACAAAGAATATTCCTGCCTTCGCAATCGCAGGTGGCAACCCAGCTCGAGTTGTCGGTCACATCAAACCCGTTGAAGTGACAGAATCCGATATGTTCGATTCGTTAGAGACTCATGGAGGTGACCATGCGTGATTTAATCGTATTTGGTGAAGACTTTGGTGGCCTACCTTCATCGACTCAACATTTAGTTCGTCACCTTGCTAAGCAGCACAAAGTCTTATGGGTCAACTCAATTGGCTTAAGACAACCGAAGCTGTCCGCTAAAGATGCAAACCGAGCGTTCAACAAGTTGTTTGGTAAAACCAAGGCCGTAACTCAAAACATGCTCGACTCTGAGGGACACGACAACATTACTATCGTTAACTTAAAGACAATCCCTGCGCCTGCTTCTAAATTTTCTAGAAAGTTGGCTCAGCAAATGATGTTGCACCAACTAAAACCGGTTATTGCAGAGCTTAATCTTAACGCGCCTATCCTATGGACTTCTCTTCCGACCGCTGTTGATTTGTGCGGACACTTAGGCGAGTCTTCTGTGGTCTATTACTGCGGTGATGATTTTAGCGCGCTGGCTGGTGTTGATCATGATACCGTTGCACAGCACGAATCAGAGCTAATCGAAAAATCAACGCTTATATTCGCGGCTAGCAAAAAATTGATGGGTAAATTTCCAAAGCATAAAGCGCACTTGCTACCACATGGTGTCGACGTAGACCTATTTTCAACACCCGCACCAAGAGCAAAAGATTTACCAAGCAACCACCGCCCTATTGCTGGTTTTTATGGCAGCCTTTCTAAGTGGCTTGATTATGAAATGATTGATCATGTTGCGAATGCGATGCCGGAATGGGACTTTGTTTTCATAGGTCCAAACGAGCTTGATACGCTCATGCTGCCTAAGTTGAGTAACGTACATTACCTTGGCCCTCGTCCACACCACACGCTACCAAGCTATTCTCAACACTGGGATGTGAGCTTGTTGCCGTTTGTTGATAACGAGCAGATCCGAGCGTGTAGCCCACTCAAACTAATGGAATACCTTGCGGCGGGCACACCCATTATCACAACACCGTTCCCTGCTTTGGTTCCATATCAAGGGCACGTAACCACGGTTGGCAGTGCCAACCAAATGATTTGGGCGCTTGATCATGCACGCGAGCTAAGCAACTCACCTATCTCTGTCGTCGAACAAGAGAGCTGGCAGAACCGTGGTAACTTCGTACATTGGATGTTGGAGCTATTATGAATAATCTGAAATTGCGGTTATTAGTCATCATCAATGCGATGTGGCGCCAACGCTACGTTATCGTTCTGCCAATGCTTATTTTGCCCTTTGTAGGCTTTGGTGTGAGCAAGTTGGCTCCAACTAAATATGACGCGCATACCAGTATGTTGATTCAAGAAACGGCCAAGATGAATCCATTCTTGGAAGACATTGCCGTTTCGACGATGCTCAAAGATCGACTTAACGCATTGAGAACACTGCTTCACAGTCGACATGTGCTTTACTCGGTCGCTGATGAACTGCAATTAACCACGCCAGATATGCCTGAAATTGAGAAACAAGAGATCATTACTAACCTGTCTCAACGTCTAACGGTGACTCAGCTTGGAAAAGATTTTCTAAAGATAAGTCTAACGTCGAACACACCAAATGGAATGGAAGCTACGCTGCGCTCGGTAAGTGAACATTTCATTGAACAGTTACTTGCACCGGAACGTTCATCGATTGAAGATTCAAGTAACTTCTTGAAAATCCATATCGACAAACGTAGCGCAGAGCTTGCAGAAGCAGAAGAAGCGCTAGCTGCATACATGAATGAGAATGTTCATTCGACGCCTGAGGTACAGAGCCAAAGTTTGAATCGCTTAGCTTCACTCAAACAAACACTGGCAGAAAAAGAGGCCGAGTTATCGGGTGTCGAAAAAAGTTTAGGGTCAATCGACCAACAACTTTCAAGAACCAACCCTGTGATCGGTAAATTAGAAGACCAGATCATCGACATTCGTAGCGACCTTACCTTGTTACAAGCTAAATACACGGACAAGCACAGTGCTGTGCAAGCTAAAGTGCGTGAGCTAGACAGACTAGAGAATGAACGTAAGAGTTTGCTCGAGGTAACCCAGCCAACGATGAACAGCGACCAGCTTTGGGACATCGCAAGTAGTACGACACTGAACAAACTTTCTGATACCCAACCTCTTCTGGTCACTCAATTACACAGCCTACAGCTGGTTCGTGCTCGCTTTGAGTCTTTAACTGAAGAGACCAAAAGCCTTCGAACTATGATTTTCGAATTAGAACACAAGGCCAATAACTTCGGCGAAAATGCAAAAGAGATGTACCGCCTTAAACGTCAAGTTGAAATCAAACGTCAACTATATGATGAACTGACAGAGCGTTATGAAATGGCTCAACTAACGGGTTCGCTTGGTGTATTCGAGCAAAACAAACGTGTGAAGATTATCGATTTGCCTTTCACACCGAGTGTCAAATCTAACATGCCGACTTTTGTTTTTATTCTGGCTGGATTCGTTGCAGGTATCGGTTTGGGTATTGGTTTAGCGGTATTGTTTGAACTGTTTGATTCTTCAATCAAACGCAAAGACGAAATCGAAGATATCTTGGGTGTCCCTGTGATAACGGTGATCCCTAAAATGAGCTAGTCAGCCTCAAAGCCATTTTTGACTTGCTAGATTCACAGCTTTCTAATTTCCTAGCTTCGTGCTTTCTAGCTTTCTAGCTTTCTAGCTTTCTAGCTTTCTAGTTTTCTAGTTTCCAAGCTTCGTGCATCCTAGAGCAAAACGCCAACACTCGGTTGGCGTTGTGTTTGTTTAAGGCCCCAAGTTCTAATGCTACTTTCGATTTACCCAAGCCCTATGATTCAAACTGCCATTCAATTGTATTTTGTTTTGATTCCCATTTTGAGAAATGAAAACTGCCCTAGAATTAAATAACCTAAGCAACTGAAAAATAACGGTTATTTAATTGGCACAACTCCTGCAATCTCCTTGTGTAGTTAAACGTTTTAAAGAAGTTACTTCAAGAGAAACGTCAGAAAGGCGAAACAACAATTATAAAGGCAGGGTCCAAACTATGAATACGCATTTAACGAAGCATGGCAAAAAGATCATACACGTTGTTCAGCACCTTGCACCGGGTGGATTAGAAACCCTAACTCTGGATTTGCTCCGCCTTGCTAAACCAACAGACCAAGTGTTGATTGTCAGTTTAGAGGGTACTAAACAAGAGTCTATAAACAACTGGCCGAAGCTAGAGCCATACAAAAAGCAAATCGTCTTTTTGGATAAAGCATCAGGCGTACAATTCAATATCATTATTAAGCTAATTAAAGCCTTCAACGCGATTCGCCCTGATGTGGTTCATACCCATCATATTGGCCCACTGTTATACGCTGGTTATGCCGCTCGCGTAACCGGGGTTCCAACTCGAATCCATACCGAACATGACGCTTGGCATCTGAACAACAACAAACGTCGTCGATTACAAGCGCTTGCTTTAAAAGCTGCTCAACCAACGTTAGTTGCCGACGCGACACGTGTTTATAACCAACTACGCACTGCTTTTTCTTATGAGAACATCATTACCATCAAAAATGGCGTTGATTGTGAGAAGTTTAAGCCAATGTCGAAAGAACACGCGAGAGCAAAACTAAACCTGCCGACAGACAAACACATCATCGGTTGTGCAGGTCGACTAGAACATGTCAAAGGCCAAGACCAACTTATTAAAGCACTGACTCTTTTACCTGCAAACATGGTTGTCGCATTGGCTGGCGGCGGTACTAAACGCAATCAACTAGAGCAACTGACTAGCCGCTTGAATCTGAGTGACCGAGTCATCTTTCTTGGCTTAGTTGAAGACATGACCACGTTTTACGGAGCGTTGGATACGTTCTGCCTACCTTCACGCCACGAAGGGCTGCCGCTTTCTACACTTGAAGCTCAAGCATGCAATATTCCAACCGTCGCAATGGACGTTGGTGCCGTCGATGAAACCTTATGTCCAGTCAGCGGCGCCCTCGTCAAAAGCGGCAGCATTGTGGGGTTAGCTAGTGCGCTATTAGAAAAGCAAAATGAACGCTTTTTGTCACCTCGTCGTTACGTACTCGAAAACTTCGACATCATCAAAATGGTTTCGTCTTACAACGATATATCAGAAGGAGCTTACGCATGATTGATTGGTTGCTTGCGGGACTTTGTTTGTTTTCAGGTGCGTTGATTGTCTATCATCACGCAGCCTACCCTTTGTTACTGCGTTGGTATGCGAAAAGCCACCCCGCACGCAAAGTTGAAGAGAGTCATCGTTGCTACAAAGAGGAACAGCAAGATTGCACGTTGCCGACCATCACCGTTCTTGTTCCTGCATTTAACGAAGAACAGTGGATCGCAGACAAGATTCGTAACCTTGCTTCACTCGATTACCCAAAAAAGAAGTTGGAAGTCATTATCGCTTGCGATGGTTGCACTGATAACACAGTCGCCATTGCACAAATGACCATACAAGAAGCGATGTGCAGTGATGTCTATTTTGAGATACATGACCATCAAGTAAACCGAGGTAAAGTCGCGGTTGTTAATGAAGAAGTGACACGTATAACCAGTGATATCACGGCGATGAGTGATGTTTCTGCCCTTATTTCATTGGATGCTTTGCTTATAGCTGCCGCTCATTTTGAAAGTGACAAGGTTGGAGTGGTAAACGCAACGTATCAACTTTGTCCAACAGGCAATGAAGGCGAAAACACGTATTGGCAGTACCAAACCGCGGTTAAAGAGTCTGAGGCTTCGTTAGGTTCTAGCTTGGGTTCTCATGGCGCTTTCTACTTGTTTAGAACACACCTGTTTGAACTGCTTCCACTCAACACTATTAATGATGATTTCATCTTACCGATGCAAATCGTTAAACAAGGTTACATCGCAGAATACGAAACACAAATGGTGGCACTGGAGCTAGAAGAATCGAACCTAGAAACAGATTTCAAAAGAAGACTTCGTATTTCAGCGGGCAACATGCAACAAGCGATTCGATTGTTTGGCTTGTTCAGCCCGAAGTTCAAAGGCATCGCGTTTGCGTTCTTCTCCGGAAAAGGGCTTCGCCTACTCACTCCATATTTAATGATTGTTTGCTTAGTGTGCTCAATCTTACTTAGCAACTACTTGGTATTTGAAGCACTGTTATGGGCTCAAGTTGCCGTTTATACCATTGGCGTCCTTGGCTGCATCTTGCCAAAGCGTCTAGTAAACAAACCTATTTCATTAATCTCTTATTTGATAGTTGGACACTACGCCAACTTCATTGGTGGCATTCGTTACCTAATCGGACTAGAAAACTCACCTTGGACACGAGCAAATCATTAAGGACTTATTATGATGAACATCGAACAGCTATCTACCCAAAACCTATACCAATACAAAATCTCACGTGCTAAACGTACTTTCGATTTTGTAAGCTCACTGATTGCTTTGATTTTGCTAGCGCCCGTATTTCCGTTGATTGCGATGGCGATTGCACTCACTTCTCGTGGCCCTATTTTCTACCGTCAATTGCGCGTTGGTAAATCGACACCGGAGAAAATGGAAATCTTTGAGATCATGAAATTCCGTAGCATGTACGAGGATGCAGAAACTCGCTCTGGTGCAGTTTGGGCTACCGCGAATGACCCACGAATCACGCCTGTTGGCCGCTTTTTGAGAAAGACACGTCTTGATGAACTGCCACAACTGATCAATGTACTGAAAGGTGAAATGTCTCTAATTGGCCCGCGCCCTGAACGCCCTACTTTTTACACCAAACTAGAGAACGAAATTCCTTACTTTGCCGACCGCACATACGGTGTAATGCCTGGTATTACAGGGCTTGCACAAGTAAATCAAGGTTACGACACCTGTATTGATGATGTACGTCGTAAAGTAGGTTTTGACCACAGTTATGCACTAAGCCTATGTTCGGTTAAGTCTTGGATTGCCACTGATCTCAGCATCATCTCTAAAACAATCATCGTAATGGTAGATGGTCGAGGTCGCTAAACCAGTATGGTCTAATGTGGATACAAAGCCTGTTTTCTATAAAGCCTTAGGGGGCGATTGGAAAGTCGCTAATGAAACACAGAGTGCCGAATTAGCCCACGTTAACTAGACTCGCTGCTCTCGGTTCTCAGTTGAATGGTGTAATAAGGTTTCTTCCCTATCAATTGGCGTAAACATTGGCAATGAATGTATAACGCAGATATGGCTTGAGATAGGGATTAGAAATTGAGAACTGAGAGTTAAGAGCTCAGAGTTAATAATTAAGAGTTAAGACGAGAAAGCTTATATTCATAGAAAACCACGGCACTTTCGTCAGAGGCTTGCTCAACAAAACCTAGCTTTTTAAGTAAGTTGGCAGAGGCTATGTTTGAACGATCGACACCGCCAATCAGTGTTGACCATGACTCCATTTTAGCGACTTCTGTGATGAAACCCTTCAGTAGCTCACTCGCTAAACCCTTGCCCCAGAACTCTTCTGCAAGCAAGTAGCCAATATGAGCATCACTTTCGTCTTCTACATAAGCGAACAGAAAACCAATCAATTGATTATCGTTGGATTTCACTTGAAGTAAGCGGCTCCCCGACAACATTCGGTCGAGCCAAATTTCAGCCAGCTCACCTGACACAATACCGTGAAAGTATGGTGGAAGGTTTTCAACGACTGACGGGATTAGAATGCCAGGTACTCGCTCAAGCAGAGCCGAACGTTCAGGAACAGTAAGTTCACCTGCGACTTCTTCTACTTTTAGTCTTTGAGTTTCAAACGAGATCGCCATGTGTCCTGCCTAATTCGATAAAAATGTGGATTATACACCTGAGTTCTCGTGTTGGCTTCGTTTCCAGGCTAAAGCAAACTAAAGAACAGCCACGCCTTCAACTTCAATCACTGAGTTAACATTTGCTCGCTCGATTATCTTGAGTAACGTCGTTTGAACTAATTCATTATCTCGGATTTCGGTTTCACAAGAAAAACGCTCTTCTTGAACACCATCGCCCTCACCCAGCATAAATTGAACCGCGACTTCCGTTGCGAGATCTTTGGTCGTCCCGTAGTACGCTAACGTGATTTTTGGGTATCCGTGGTCGCCTTTTTTAACCTGCTTTGCGATACGTTTTTTGGCTTTATCTAAATTCATACAACTTCCTTTTAAGTTTGAAATACAAGGTGACTAGAACACCTTTTTAAACGGTAAGCAATACAATCAGCGTTGGTTATAGAGATTCCCTAGCCTCTTGATACTAATCAAGATGGTACAGTCTTAGCACTTTAAAGAGTGATAGCTAGAACACAGAAAACCTGTTTAAGAAATATAATGACAACATATAAGAACTACGCGCCAAGAAGTGGGAGATGTTTTCGTTGCTGATAAGTTAAGGCTAACTCCAAGCACTGCTTGATTGGTGCCTTGGGAAGTGGTTCAGTCAGTTTCAAGACGATTGCACGATTACCTTGAAATACCAATGTGCCATCGTGCAATTCTCTGAATGTATCGATTAGCTTTGTTTGACAGTTAAAGAACAAGTAATACTTGTTTGGTGATTTTAATTTCCAGTCGATTCGAATTGGACTGCCCGTCTTAACGCTGTAACTCGGCTCGCCCCATTTCAGAGACTCTTCGACTTCACCTAAATCCAAATCAGAGCAAAGCTCTAAGATTAATGAACGCAACTCTTCAAGCCGAGCTCGAACATCATCGGGATACTGATCGAAATGTGTTTTGATTGCTTGGTCCATTCAACCTCCGATTCATTTGTTGTGATATTAAAGTGCAGCTCACTTAAAGCATAGAACCTTAAACATTAGCCCAACTTAAAACGAAAAGTGCCAAGCCTCATAAATTACTTTTGAGTTATCTGTTCGTTAGCGGTTTCAAGGCCAGCTTTAAACCGTCCTTATCCTTACAACCAATGTAAACATGCTTTCCATTACTTAAGCTTAACTTCAGCGCTGAACCTATTGATGCATTATACAACCAGCCATCGCTCAGCATTCGGATGCCAATACCTTGATACCACTTACTTTGATAGAACGATGTCTCTATAATGTCTGACACGTCTACATTCTTACGCCAAAAACCAAAGCCGAAATACCAGCTTAGTACATTGTCTTTGACCTCAATTGTCATGGAGAAAAAGAGCAAAGCAATTAAACCATTGATGGCGTGAGCGATTAATGTCCCGGGGTTATTATCAGAGGTAACGACAATGAAAGCACTTATCGCAACGAGGATAAGCAGCAATCCCTTGTTGGATTCCTTACTATAAAACACAGTGGCAACTCCTATAGACAACGAACAATCCACTAACTAGCCAACAGTTATCTTACTGCCGCCTTTCTAAAAAATCGTAGCAAGTAATGCAGGCATACTCCCACAACCAAACCAAGTAGCATCGCCTTGATACTACCAACCCAAAGTATCAAACCAGAATAACCTTGTCCCGGACCTAAGCCTTGTTTATTAATCACATCGACAAACATAAAACCGTTCCACAGCACATGCAGTGAGGCTGTAAATCCATGCACACAAATTGCGATGGTTCCAAGTAACTTGTACTTGTTAATAACTGGTGCGCCACAAAAAATGACAACAAGCGCAAAGGTCAAAATCAGAGGGCCCGACAGTACTAAAGTGAGTGTGATTACTTCAACGTGGCTCTCTATGCCATAACTGTATGTACAAAATACCATTGTCATTGAAAACAAAAGCGAAATGAGTGCGAACCATAGCGTTCTATTCATTGGGGTTCCCTGCCTTAATAGTGGGTTTAGGACAAATTCGATAATCGACAGGAAGAACTAATTACCAAAAATACGGCATGAGAAATGCCCTTGTTACACGACTATTCGATGGACAACTCAGACTTTCATAAACCCAATGTAACGGAAGACTTAGAACACAAGCTAGGCAATATAGCTTCGGCTATATTGAACCACGAGCATAGACTGAAGACAGGTGCTACGACGGAACAAGTAAGGTAGGCTCTACTCATCAAACGATGAGCAATCCACGTATATCAGCATGAGAACCGACGACATTACTTGCTTCATCTATGTGATAACACTATCCCTTAAATAACAAGAAAGGCTCTATAAATGCGGGAGCAGAAACTTCTACGCTCTTATTGACTGAGGGGGGTCATATCAACGCCAAGCTAAGCTGTGAGTGAACGTGTGCCATGTTTGAGCGAAGCGAGTTTGGCACGCGTTTACGAATCAGACTTAAGCGCCTTGTTAGCTTTTGTTCTTTGCCCAAACCCTGAAGAGTACAGTTAGCTTTAACCCTATTGCAAAAGCATTTTCTGCTAATTCAGATATTTGATTCAGACCTATATACTTACTTTTACTCTGACCATTGGTAATACGAAACCCCAGTTGAGCTGACTCATAGTACACGGGGTTATGTGCTACTAAATTACGTAACGTGACCAACTCTTTAAACTGTGTAAAAAGCTCATCAGACTCATTAGAAGCACCACATTCCAAGTTATAAAGTGCTTTAACTCGTTCAAAACGATTTTCCAGGTACTTATCATCTTTGAAGTACATGCGGCGTGATAGCGCCGTATGTGTTTCATATTTCAGTAACAACTCACCTTCGAGCCGTGCAACCGAACATACAATTTTCCCAACAGCTTTTTCCCAAGCTTCTAAATCCAAATCGCTTTGTTCCAAAGTAAACTCCAAAAAAGCTAACAGCTATTAGACCGAAAAATTCCCCATCTAAATACAGAGTCAATCTATCTAGTTTCATATGCACCGCAATTTACCACGATTAATCACAGCAATTCAGTGACTTAAAACATAGATACGTTCATTGAATGACTAATTTCAGAATATTTCCATCTAGTATGAATTTAGCGAAAAACCTTGTGATACTGTATGTAAACACAGCTCCTTAAAAATATCCAAACACAAAAAAGCCTGCCATTTATGCGAACATAAATGGCAGGCTTTATACGTTAGTTAAGCTTGTGAGTGGCTAGCTTATGCGGCTTCGAATGCGAGGGCTTTCTTCTCTACTTGGCGGAAGATCAGCGTTAGTATGCCGTTTACTGCTAGGTAGAATGCACCAGCAATGCCGAACACGGTGAGCGTGTCGTAGGTTTGGCCGTTGATACGCTGAGCGTAGCCCATCAAATCCATGATGGTGATGGTGCTTGCCAGTGACGTACCTTTGAAAACTAGAATCACTTCGTTCGAGTAAGCTGGAACGGCGCGGCGTAGTGCATATGGCAGTAACACTTTAAGCGTTGCTACTTTGTCCATGCCTAGTGCACGACATGCTTCCCACTGCCCTGCTGGAATTGCGTTGAATGCGCCTCTGAACAGTAGCGTGCTGTATGCAGCGGTGTTCAAAGCTAATGCTAACATTGCACAGAACCAAGGTTGGCTTAACCATGTCCACATGAAGCTTTCACGAATCCAATCGAACTGACCCGGGCCGTAATACACCAAGAAGATTTGAACCAACAATGGTGTGCCGGTGAACAGCGTAATGATGCCACGTGTTAACCAGTGAATCGCCGGTATTCTTAAGATTAGCGTTACCGTCATCAGCAGTGACAAGATACAACCAACCAGCAGTGAAGCGCCTGTGAGTTGCAGACTGGTCGCTAAGCCCTCAAGCATTTGAGAGAGGTATTGTTGATTCATGCCATTGCCCCTTTGTTACCCAAACCTTGAATAGAGAACTTACCATCAATCACTTTTACCAATCTTTGTGTGATTAAAGTGATGACCAAGTAGATTGCTGCTGCTGTCGCGTACCAAGTAAATGCTTCGTGCGTTGCAGCGGATGTTAGTTGTGCTTGTTTCAGCAAATCTGTTACGCCAATCAGCGATACTAATGCGGTGTCTTTCAGTAATACTAACCATTGGTTGGTTAACCCTGGTAGTGCGTGTCTTACCGCTTGAGGTAACACGATACGAAAGAATGCACGAGACTGAGAAATACCAAGCGCGCTTGCTGCTTCTCTCTGCCCTTTGCTTACTGCTTTTAATGCACCACGCAAGGTTTGCGAAGCGTAAGAAGCAAAGATAAGTGACAGTGCAACAACACCAGATAAGAACGGGCTCACTTCTATGAAATCGCCAGTGATCATGAACAGAACTTGTGTCGAACCAAAGTAGATAAACAGTACGACCAGAATTTCTGGTAAACCACGAACAATCGTCACAAATGCAGTCGTTGGCCATTTGATTGCAATACGACGAGACATCTCTCCACTTGCAAACAAAACTGCTAGAACCAATCCAACCAATAGGCTTACGAACGCAAGCTGAACAGTCATCCAGCTTGCTTCGACGAGCCCTAAAGAGTAACCCGTTAATTCCATAAATTACTTACCGAAGTACTTGTTGAAGATCTTATCGTATTCGCCGTTCGCTTTTACTGCTGCAAGTGCAACGTTAAGCTGGTCTACAAGTTCTTGGTTGCTCTTGTTTACTGCGATGCCAAAGCCGTTACCGAAGTACTCTTGGTTTGTTACTTGGTCGCCTACGTACGTTAGGTTGTCTTCTTTCTTGAACCATTCTGCTACAACGGCTGTGTCACCGAATACAGAATCGATACGACCGTTCTTCATGTCGATGAATGCATCTTGGTAGCTTGAGTAAGGTACCGCTGTTACGCCAGTCATTTGCTCAAGTAGGAAGCTCTGGTGAGTAGAACCGTTTTGAACGCCAACACGCTTACCTTCTAGTGCTGCTTGGTCTGCTACTTTGCCTTCGAAAGAAATGAATGCTGCAGAGTTATCGTAGTATGCGTTAGAGAAGTTCACTTGTTTAAGACGCGCTTCTGTGATGTCCATTGCCGAGATAGCCGCATCGTAACGTTTGAATTTAAGTGCAGGGATCAAGCTATCGAATGCTTGGTTGTGGAAAGTACACGTTGCTTTCAGCTCTTCACAAAGTGCGTTTGCTAAGTCTACGTCAAAACCTTGAATTTGGTTGTTCTCATCCATGTATTCGAATGGTGCGTAAGTTGCTTCCATTGCGAATTTGATTTCTTCTTGCGCCGCTGCGTTGAAAGAAGCAAGGCCGATAAGTGAAGCTAGTAGAATCTTTTTCATTTTGTTACTCCGAATACTGTTTGATAGCGGCCTGTGGCCATTCTTATAATTTGATTGTTTTAATTGATGTTGTGTTTAGCTAGATCTAGTGAGTCAACTTTCTTTTAATAAGTGACTTACTTAATGAGTCAGATACTCGGCAAACTCAGGTGTCTGCGGATTAACGAATGAATCGCTGGTGCCGTGTTCAACGATGTACCCTTTCTCTAGGTACAGAACGTGGCTAGCAATCTTCTTCGCGAAATCGACTTCATGCGTCACGACCACTTGGGTAATGCCCGTTCCGCTCAATTCTTTAATAATGCTCACGACTTGGTTGGTGATCTCAGGATCAAGCGCCGCTGTTGGTTCATCAAACAACAACACATCCGGTTTCATCATCAGCGCACGTGCAATCGCAACACGCTGTTGTTGACCGCCAGACAGTTGAAGTGGCCAAGCGTCTGCTTTGTCGGCAAGTTGAAGTGTCTTTAGGACTTCTTGCGCTTGCTTAATCGCTTCTTGCTTATCCAAACCCGCCACTTTGGTTGGTGCTTCAATCAAGTTTTCCATCACCGTCATGTGTGGCCATAAGTTGTATTGCTGGAACACCATGCCGACTTTACGACGAAGTTTAAGCCCCTGCTTCTCTTGGATTTGGCTTGAAAAATCGAATTGCTCATTCGCAATGTCTAATTCGCCGTTGTCCGCGATTTCAAGCAGGTTCAATACACGCAGTAATGAACTCTTGCCCGCGCCGCTTGGGCCAAGCAATACCAAGGTTTCGCCACTCTCACAGTCGAAACTGATGTCGTGAAGAACTTGGGTATCACCGTATGATTTGTTGATGCTCTTTACTTGAATACTCATGCCACAATACTGCATTAATTGTCATTTGTTGGTTATTCTATTCAATCCGAGGTTTTATGCAAGAAAAATGTATAAAAAACTACTTTGTTGAATTTTTGTAACAAATATTCCACAAAAAACAGTCGCTATAACTGGTCTTACAACCAAAACTTACAAGTCATTGATAAAGCTAATATCGAGATAAATAGCAAACGTTTTGCTATCAATTTATAAATCATCGCACGGTTGCTTGTTTATGTGTGCACTCTCCTATCAACGCTAATTTACTTGCATAAAAATTAGGGTTAAATAGCTTGGTTTCCTATCCAACTGACTGGATCAAAATGCTTAGTTTTCCTTTAAGGTCGTTTCGAATTATTCACTTAGTGTTGATGAAATATTGGAAATTGAGTTTCCTAGGGAGCGTCACAGCGCAATAAATGCTTTAATGGGTTCGATTCTCAACAACAATTACTGCCCAGCGAACAACGCGCAGTACAGGCAATAAGTCATAAAGCAATTAGCCATAAGCAACAAGCAACAAGCAACAAGCCATCTATTTTTAAAGCGACAACACATTAAGGCAGTCATATGCAAAACGATGTCTCTTCTACGCTCGACTCGAACCAGCGACAGACTCAGCGATCGACTCAACAAGCGCCAGAACCCAAACCTGAGAAAAAAAGCCTCAGTATTTTGTTTGAGCTGAGTAAATTCATTCAGCCTTATAAAGGTCGTGTTATTGCTGCGTTGATCGCGTTGATCTTCACAGCGAGCTTAACCCTTTCAGTCGGACACGGTATTCGTCTTCTTATCGACCAAGGCTTCAGCCAACAATCGTTGTCAGACTTAGGCAGCGCGATTCAATTCATCATGGTGGTGGTCGTGCTGATCTCGATTGGCACCTTCTTCCGCTTCTATTTGGTCTCTTCTGTTGGTGAGCGAGTAAGTGCGGATATACGCCTGTCGGTTTTCAATCACGTGGTGACGCTGCACCCGAGTTACTTTGAAACCAATGGCAGTGGCGACATCATGTCGCGAATCACCACGGATACCACTCTGCTTCAAAGCATCATCGGTTCATCGTTCTCGATGGCGATGCGCAGCACGTTGATGTGTATTGGTGCAATCATCATGCTGTTTGCGACCAATATTAAGCTGACGTTGATTGTATTGGCCTCGGTGCCATTTATCTTGATTCCGATCCTTGTTTATGGGCGCCGTGTAAGAGCCCTATCTCGCCAAAGCCAAGATTCGATGTCTGATGTGGGTTCTTACGCAGGTGAGGCAATTGAGCACATTAAAACGGTGCAAAGCTACAGCCGAGAAGAGCAAGAGAAAGCATCATTCGCGGTAGAAGTGGAAAAGGCGTATGAGATTGGTCGCCAGCGTGTAAAACAGCGCGCGATTCTTATTTCTGGCGTTATCGTGATTGTATTTAGTGCTATTGCAGGCATGCTTTGGGTTGGCGGCAGTGATGTTATCAACGGCACTATGTCGGCTGGTGACTTAGCGGCGTTTGTGTTCTACGCAATTATGGTTGCTTCATCGTTAGGTACGATTTCTGAAGTGATGGGTGAACTGCAACGCGCGGCAGGTGCGACCGAGCGATTAATCGAGATCCTACAAGTTGAAAGCCATATTGTTGCGCCAGTTGCGAATCCAACTTCGCTTGCTAACGTAACGCCAGAAGTTGCATTTGATGATGTGACCTTCTGTTATCCATCAAGACCGGACCAACCCGCAACAAGCAACCTCACGCTTACTGCCCATGAAGGCAAAGTGTTGGCACTGGTTGGCCCGTCTGGCGCAGGTAAAACTACCCTGTTCGAACTGCTGCAACGTTTCTACGACCCACAAGTGGGTAAGGTCACATTAGGCGGTGTTGAACTGAATCAGTTTGATCCTAACGAGCTAAGAAAGCAGATGGCATTGGTACCGCAACAACCTGCTCTGTTCAGTAACGATGTGTTCCATAACATTCGCTACGGCAACCCGCAGGCAACAGACGAGCAAGTGATCGAAGCGGCGAAGAAAGCGCACGCACACGAGTTCATTCAAAACCTACCTGATGGCTACAACAGCTTTCTTGGTGAGCGTGGTGTAAGGCTTTCTGGCGGACAGAGACAGCGTATTGCTATCGCACGTGCCATCTTGAAAGATCCGAATATTCTATTGTTGGATGAAGCAACCAGTGCACTAGACAGCGAAAGTGAGCATCACGTACAACAAGCGTTAGAAGAGTTAATGCGTGGCAGAACGACGATCATTATCGCCCATCGATTATCAACAATTAAACACGCCGACCAGATTGCGGTGCTCGATAAAGGACAGCTAGTAGACATCGGCGACCACCAGTCTCTCATCAATAGCTGCGAATTGTACCAACGCTTGGTTGAGCTGCAATTCAAACACCTTAGTGCCTAACCATTGCGTGCAGGTGTAACTAAGTGACTGACATTGTGTGGTTTCGAGCTTCAAAAACTTGAATCACACGTGTTGCAGTTTTGTTAATTTAGCGGTAGGGTTTTTATTCCAATAACAACTTATCCCTACATAACAATAAGAGAGTTCGCATGGAAGCACTATTATCTGACTACCCGGTAGTAACAGAAATCCCTGTCGCTTGGGGAGAAATGGACGCACTCAATCACGTTAACAACGCTGTATATTTTCGCTATTTCGAAACCGCTCGCTTAGATTTTTTCAAGCACGTCGAGCTGATGGAAGAGATGGCGATTACCAAAGTTGGTCCTGTTCTTGGTGGCACTTACTGTAAGTATTTCCGCCCAGTCACGTATCCAGATACCTTGATGGTCGGCTCACGTGTTACCGATATTCAAGATGACCGATTCACCATGGAATACGCGATTGTCAGTAAGGCTCAACAGAAACTGACGACCGTTGGCACTGCGACTATCGTGATGTTTGATTTTGCTTCGAACCAGAAAGCCCTGCTCTCGCTGCGCTTAACCAATGAAATCGAAAAGATGAACACGTTGAAAAGCCCATGCTTCAAACAAGAAGCCGTGACAGAATAACGTATTCGTTGGTTGAGAAAGATTCAGAAAGTTTCAGTGTCTCGTCCTAAAATAC